>NZ_JBFRYH010000038.1:0-21050 GCF_040984445.1 Streptococcus handemini | reverse complement strand
TTCTTTTTGGTGTATAATAGTGTTGCATCTCAGAGTCTTTCTAATTGTTGTTGTGGTGATTACAATTATATCTCTCTGAGATGTTTTTTAATACCCTTGACTGGCTAACTTCATTTTAGAACTTTCGTTCCTTCATTCACAGAAAAAAATTGTATTTATTGAGTGGTAATACTTGCCAAATGCTAGTAAGAGTGATAGAATAAGAATGTTGACTATGCACAGCCTGTGCAACCGCTCGATCATCGTTTAAGTGGTTCGTCCCACGATGCTAGGCGAGTCTTCACAAAAAAACTCGGGAGAAGTCCCATATTATCATAGGAGGTGCATAATGAGCACATACGCAATCATTAAAACTGGCGGAAAACAAGTTAAAGTTGAAGTTGGTCAAGCAATCTACGTTGAAAAATTGAACGTTGAAGCTGGTCAAGACGTTACATTTAACGAAGTTGTTCTTGTTGGTGGTGAAAAAACTGTTGTCGGAACTCCACTTGTAGCAGGTGCTACTGTTGTTGGAACTGTTGAAAAACAAGGAAAACAAAAGAAAGTTGTTACTTTCAAATACAAACCTAAAAAAGGTAGCCACCGTAAACAAGGTCATCGTCAACCTTACACAAAAGTTGTTATCAACGCTATCAACGCTTAATTCTAGCCTAGCGCAACAACACTCATCACAGAATATTGGAGGACTAACATTATGTTACACTTGAATCTTGCTAACTTGCAACTATTCGCCCACAAAAAAGGTGGAGGTTCAACGTCAAACGGTCGTGACTCTCAAGCAAAACGTCTTGGAGCTAAAGCGGCTGACGGTCAAACTGTATCAGGTGGTTCAATTCTTTACCGCCAACGTGGTACAAAAATCTATCCAGGAGCTAACGTAGGTCGTGGAGGAGATGACACACTTTACGCTAAAGTTGAAGGCGTAGTACGTTTTGAACGTAAAGGACGCGATAAAAAACAAGTATCTGTTTACCCTATTGCGAAATAAAAAGGTCCAGTGGACCTTTTTATCATTTTCTCTTAAATTAAGGAAAGAACATCGAACTCCGGTGGTTTTTAGAATAAATTTGTAGTAAGATCAGCTTTTGACTGGTCTTTTTGTATGAAATTTGCGCTTTGTTCTAGGAAATCTCTCCTGCCAAATCATATTTCATGTAGGAAATGGGTTAGATTATGGTATAATAAAGAGTATTTTACAAAGGAAGTGGCAACATGAATATTCAACAATTGCGCTATGTTGTGGCGATTGCAAATAGTGGGACTTTTCGAGAAGCAGCAGAAAAAATGTTTGTATCACAGCCGAGTTTATCCATTTCTGTACGTGATTTGGAAAAGGAATTGGGCTTTAAAATTTTTAGTCGGACTAGTTCAGGCACCTTCTTGACACGTCGGGGAATGGAATTTTATGAAAAAGCCCAAAGTTTAGTAAAGGGTTTTGATCAATTCGAACACTTGTATTTACAGCCAGATGATGGCGAGGTAGAGTTTTCGATTTCCAGTCAGCACTATGATTTTTTACCGCCTTTAATTACGGAATTTTCGCAGCAATTTCCTGAGTACCCCAAATTTCGCTTGTTTGAGTCAACGACGGTACAGATTTTAGATGAGGTAGCACAAGGACATAGTGAGTTGGGTATTATCTATCTCAATCACCGTAATACCAAGGGAATTATGCAAAAGTTGGATAAACTCCGCTTGGAAGTGGTTGATTTGATTGATTTTCAAACTCATATCTATATCCGTAAGGGACATCCTCTAGCTAAGAAATCAGAGATTGAGCTAGCTGATTTAACAGGACTTCCAACTGTTCGTTTCACTCAAGAAAAGGACGAGTATCTTTATTATTCAGAAAATTTCTTTGATACCTCGGATTCGTCTGTGACCTTTGATGTGACTGACCGTGCTACTTTAAATGGGATTTTGGAGCGAACAGATGCCTATGCGACTGGTTCGGGATTTTTAGATAGTGAGAGTGTACATGGGATTACGGTGATTCCTTTTAAAGAAGAAAAGGGCAATCGTATGGTCTATGTCAAAAGAGAAGATAGCGAGTTGAGTCCTTGTGCGCAAGATTTTATCGGTGTCATGGAAGACTATTTTGCTAAAAAGAAAGGATAACATGAGAAAAATCGGATTTCCACTTTGGATTGTCTGTCTAATCGTTCTGGATCAATGGGTAAAGGCTTGGACTGTGGCCAACATTGCCTTGAATGAACAACGTACTTTTATTCCAAAAATCGTCAATTTGTATTACCTCCGCAATTACGGAGCTGCTTTTTCTATTCTCCAACATCAGCAATGGTTCTTTACCCTTGTGACCCTAATCGTGATAACAGCAGCTATTTGGTATTTTATCAAGCATATCAAGGGAAGTCTTTGGACTCTGTGGAGCCTATCTCTTGTGATTGCAGGCGGAATAGGAAATTTTATTGACCGTCTTCGTCTGGGCTATGTTGTGGATATGTTGCATCTTGATTTTATTGATTTTCCTGTCTTTAATGTTGCAGATATGTGTTTGACGGTTGGTGTAGCAGTCTTGTTTATAAGTATCATGAAAGAAGAGAATAATGGAAATAAGAGTTGAAACAGGTGGCAGCCGTTTGGATAAAACCTTGGCTGATCTAACTTCTTTATCACGCTCAGTCGCAAATGAACAGATAAAGTCTGGTTTGGTTCTTGTCAACGGTGAGGTAAAAAAAGCCAAATACACAGTGCAGACAGGAGACTGTATCCAATATGAGCTTCCTGAAGTGGAAGAAATTGACTATGTCGCAGAAGAGATTCCACTTGAGATTGTGTATGAAGATGCAGATGTAGCTGTTGTCAATAAGCCACAAGGCATGGTGGTACATCCTTCAGCTGGTCATACTTCAGGTACCTTGGTCAATGCCCTTCTGTACCATATCAAAGATTTATCGGGTATCAATGGAGTCATGCGACCAGGTATTGTGCATCGTATTGACAAGGATACATCCGGTCTTTTGATGATTGCTAAGAATGATGAAGCCCACCAGAAATTAGCAGAGGAACTAAAAGCCAAGAAATCCTTGCGAAAATATGTGGCAATTGTTCATGGGAATTTGCCAAATGACCGTGGTGTGATTGAAGCGCCGATTGGTCGTTCGGACAAGGATCGCAAGAAGCAAGCGGTAACTGCTAAGGGAAAAGAAGCTATCACCCGCTTTCAGGTCTTGGAGCGCTTCGGAGATTATACCTTAGTGGAATTAACCCTTGAAACAGGGCGGACACATCAGATTCGGGTTCACATGGCCTATATCGGTCACCCCGTAGCAGGTGATGAGGTGTATGGACCGAGGAAGACCCTAAAGGGTCATGGTCAGTTCTTGCATGCTAAGACGCTTGGCTTTACCCACCCAAGGACAGGAAAGGTCGTGACCTTTACGGCAGAAGCACCAGCCATTTTCCGTGAAACCCTTGACAAGCTCAGAAATACGAATCCGCTGTAAATTGAAACGACGAGTATAACTTGCTCAATTAGACCGAGCATGGTATACTAGATAGGTTAAAAAATAAGAGGAGAGAGTATGGAAATGTTACCAAATTGCCCAAAATGTCAGTCGGAATATGTCTATGAAGACGGTGTCATGCTTATTTGTCCAGAATGCGCCTACGAGTGGAATCCAGCAGAAGTCGTAGAAGAAGGTGTAGTCGCAATCGACGCCAACGGAAATCGCTTGGCAGATGGCGACACGGTAACCTTGATTAAGGACTTGAAGGTCAAGGGAGCACCGAAGGACTTGAAACAAGGTACGCGTGTGAAAAACATCCGTATCGTTGAAGGTGACCACAACATCGATTGTAAGATTGACGGTTTTGGTGCCATGAAATTAAAATCAGAATTTGTGAAGAAAATCTAATACGATAGATTTTACTAGTTGGGAGTAAGGCAAGAATCTTGTCTCGCTCCCTCTTCTTATTTTAGGAGGAATACATTGAACTATCAAAGTAAAATGTTTTATTCGCGCTGTTTGTTGGCGATGCTTGCCATCATCGGAACGACTCTTGAGATTGTCAAATATGGTATCGGTATGTTGATGTATTATACAGTACAGTCCAATTTGCTGGTAGCCTTATTTTCGAGTTACATGGTCTATGCTTTATACCGTAAGAAAGATTTGCAAAGCCAATCCTTTCTGCGCTTGAAAGCTGCCGTTACCATGTCGATTATGATTACTTGCGTTATTTACCATTTCATGCTGGCGCCCTTAGCGACAGATTTTTGGCGGGTGGAAAATCTTCTCTGCCACTATATTGTACCGCTTTACTTTCTACTAGATACCTTATTTTTGGACAAGCAAAGACAATACAAGTGGTTCGACCCAATTTGGTGGACTGCTCTACCGATTGCTTACTTGGCTTTTGCGCTCATCAATGGCCTTGTCATCCAGTTGCCGATTCCTGAGGCGAAAGATAGTCCCTTTGCCTATTTCTTTTTGAATGTTCCTAAATACGGTTGGAAGGTTGTTTTGAACTATTCGGTAACCATTTTTATCGGCTATCTACTGGCTGGTTTTGGCTTGCTGCTGTTGAAATCTCTTTCTCTTCCAAAACAGTCACAAAAACCACAAGTTGTTTAAATATTCTCTAATTCCTAGATTGATTTTCAAAATTAGGATAAAAAATGACAAATCTTCCCTATTTCTAGCATAATAGGGAAGATTTTCTTACATGGGTATGTCACAATATACAAAAATAATGAATATTTTTTCATAAAAATGCAGACAAATGGATTATTTTGTGTTAAAATACAACAACAGACATGGGAAAACATCGTCTGCTGATCAACCAAAAAGAAAGTTTTGAGGTCTATGTATGAAAAAAACAACGAAATTCTATTCTCTAGCAGCAGTGTCTCTTTTGTCAGCAACTGTACTAGCAGCTTGTGGCTCAAATGAGACGAAAAGCTCATCATCTGCAAATGAAGCGACTCTTTCATTTCCAGGTGAAGTGACGCATGATGGAAGTGCGATAAAGGGTGGTCAGTTGAATTATGCCATTGTAGCAGCATCAGCGTCAACTGGACTATTGATTGATGAATTGACTGAAAATAATGTTGACTCAACATTTGGCGCTATGGTTGATGAGTCGATGTTTGGATACGACGGTGATCGTAAACTCGATGATTCAGGTCTTGCTAAAGTTGATTTTGACGTAAAAGAAAAGACAGTAACCGTTACGCTAAATGGTAAGGACTACAAGTGGTCAGATGGGCAGCCTTTTACGATTGATGATTATATCTTTACCATTGAAAAGATGGCTGATAAAGGTTACACAGGAGTCCGTTTCGGAGATGGATTTAAAAATATCGTTGGAATGGATGAATTTGTAGATGGAAAAGCAGATAGCATTTCAGGTATTGAAAAAGTGGACGATTACTCTGTTGTCTTGCACATGAAAGAAATGACACCTTCTATGCTCTATGCAGGTGGAGACGTTCCAGCCTATGTCATGCCAAAACATATCTTTAAAGATATTCCAGTTGCTGAATGGGAAAAGAGTGATTATGCGCGTGCGACAACTAAGTTTGTCGGCATGGGACCATTCAAAATCAAGGAAGTGGTCAGCGGAGAATCCGTTACCTTTGTAGCGAATGAAAATTACTATGATGGTAAACCAAATATTGACACGTTGAAGATGGATATCGTGTCTCCTGATACCATTGTGTCAGAGATGAAAGCCGGTCACTATGACTATGCAGAAATGCCAACGGATCAACTAGATAGCTTTAAAGATGCGTCTAACTTTACGATTCTTGGAACATTGGCTTCAAGTTATGAGTACCTATCCTTCAATCTTGGAAAATATGACAAGGATGCAAAGAAAAATGTCATGAATCCTGATGCTAAGATGAATGATGTGAAGTTGCGTCAGGCGATGGGATATGCTCTTGATACCAAGACTGCTGGAGAAAAACTATATAGTGGCTTGTATCATCCAGCAACCTCCCTCGTTATTTCCTTCTTTGGGGACTTGCATGATTCAGAGTTAGAAGGTTACACTTACAACCCAGAAAAAGCGAAGAAATTGCTTGATGAAGCAGGCTACAAGGATGTTGATGGTGACGGTATCCGTGAAGATAAGAACGGAAAACCATTCAAAATTAGTCTTGCAGCTCGTAAACGGACAGAAGCCAATGAAGCCCTTATCCAACAATACCAAAACTGGTGGAAGGAAGTTGGTCTCAATGTTGAGCTGTACACTGGTCGTACAATGGAGTTGAATTCCTTCTACGATACTATCGAAGCTAACGATGAAAATATTGATGCTTACCTAGCAGGATGGTCAACAGGATATGATCCAAACCCAACAAGTCTATGGGGAGCAGAAGCACCATTTAACTACTCACGTTATGTATCAGATGAAAATACGAAGCTCTTAAAAGCGATTAGTTCAGAAGAATCATTTGATGAGAAGAAAAATCTTGAAAATTACAAGAAATGGCAAGAAAACGCAGAGAAAGAAGCCTTTGCGATTCCATTGTTTGAATCTGAGAAGCTTATCGCTGTCAATAACCGTGTCAAATACTTTGATACCAAATACGGATCCGCTTCGAAAGCACAATTTTATAAGCTTGAGCTAACAGCTGAACAAGGCGTGGCTGAGAAATAAGCTAGATGAAAGATAAAATATAAGGATTGGCAGAAAGGCTAGTCCTTATTTTTCGATTCGATGGCTACAACAGTGGTATATTGGACAGACTCTCACGATTTCACTACTAGGTTTTAGGGAATGTTGCGCATTTTTGGTCTACGATTTGTCTTTTACAAAAAATTCTGTTATACTGATAATAATAAATCCTTTAAGGACTGTTCCGTGAAACAGGCAAGGAGTATCAGCTAAAACAGGTTTCTGGATAGCTTAGTAAGACGAAGTAGACAGTCAGATGTTGGATTGCAGGTTGAACTGCCATTAGGCAAGGTGCACATTTCACTTATTCTACCCGTCTTAAAAAGCAATACAAGACCTTATTTTCTGGAATCTCCTTGTGGTCAAGGAGATTTTTTTGCGCCATTAGGCGAGAAGGGAGTTTGTCATGAAAACTAAAGAAATAGTAGATGAGATGACCATGAAACGGGCTATTACTCGGATTACCTATGAAATCATCGAACGCAATAAAGAGCTAGACAATATTGTCTTAGCTGGAATTAAAACACGTGGAGTTTATATTGCCAAACGTATCCAAGAGCGCTTGAAACAGCTAGAAGGAATTGATGTTCCACTTGGAGAACTCGACACCAAGCCATTTCGGGATGACATGAAAGTCGAAGAAGATACGACTGTGATGACTGCAGATGTGAATGACCGCGATGTGATTTTGGTTGATGATGTCCTCTATACGGGACGGACCATTCGAGCTGCGATTGATAATATTGTGTCACTTGGTCGCCCTGCACGAGTTAGCCTTGCAGTTTTGGTTGACCGTGGTCACCGTGAGTTGCCGATTCGGGCAGACTATGTCGGAAAAAATATTCCAACTAGTCGAAGCGAGGAAATCATTGTTCACATGGTCGAGTCAGACGGTAAGGATTCCGTTTTGTTGCTTGATGCGAATGAGGCGAAATAAGAGGTAGAAAAAATGGCAATCATCGACGGAAAGGTATCACTCCAGCATGTGGTGACCATGGAGAGCCTAACAAATGAAGAAGTATTGGGATTGATTCAGCGTGGATTAGCCTTTAAAAGGGGAGAAGCGACTGCTGCGATTGACCAGCCTGTTTATGTGTCCAATCTCTTCTTTGAAGATTCCACTCGCACCCACAAGTCCTTTGAAATGGCAGAACTCCGTTTGGGGCTAGATATGATTGACTTTGATGCCAAGACCAGCTCAGTCAATAAGGGTGAGACCTTATATGATACAATTTTGACCATGAGTGCCTTAGGCGTAGACATTTGTGTGATTCGCCACTCAGAAGTTGATTATTATCGCACACTCATTGAGAGCCCGACCATTACGGCTTCGATTGTCAATGGGGGAGACGGATCCGGACAGCATCCGAGCCAGTCCTTGCTTGATTTAATGACTATTTATGAGGAATTCGGACGCTTTGAAGGCTTAAAGATTATGATTGCAGGTGATTTGACCCATTCCCGTGTTGCTAAGTCCAATATGCAGATTTTAAAACGCTTGGGAGCAGAATTATTTTTTGCAGGACCAAGTGAATGGTATACAGCAGAATTTGAGCCATATGGTCAGCATGTAGCCTTGGATGATATTGTAGAGCAAGCAGATGTGCTGATGTTCTTGCGTGTGCAGCATGAGCGCCATGATGGAAAAAATCATTTTTCCAAGGAAGGCTATCACCAATTGCACGGTTTAACGCAGGAGCGGTATAATCGCATGAAGGAATCAGCCATTATCATGCACCCAGCTCCTGTCAATCGTGATGTCGAAATTGCGGATGCCTTGGTCGAAGCACCGAAATCACGCATTGTGAGGCAGATGCAAAATGGTGTCTTTGTGAGAATGGCTATTTTAGAAGCTGTTATACAGGCAAAAGCCACTAAATAGAAACGTTAACAGGCTCCAGAGAGAGCAGACGAGGAGGGAAACGATGGCAAAACGATTGCTAATTTTAGAAGATGGAACGATTTTTGAAGGCGAAGCCTTCGGAGCAGATATTGATGTGACAGGTGAGATTGTCTTTAATACAGGGATGACTGGTTATCAAGAGTCGATTACAGACCAGTCCTACAATGGTCAAATTTTGACCTTTACCTATCCGCTAGTTGGAAATTATGGGGTCAATCGTGACGACTATGAATCCATTACCCCTACTTGTAAGGGTGTTGTAGTCCGTGAATGGGCTCGTAGAGCGAGCAACTGGCGCAATCAATTAACTTTGGATGAATTTTTAAAGGCCAAGAAAATTCCTGGGATTTCAGGAATTGACACACGTGCGCTTACTAAGATTATCCGTCAGCATGGAACCATGCGAGCAACGCTTGCAGATGTAGGAGATTCGGTCGAGCATTTATCAGATCAACTACGCGCGACAGTATTGCCAACCAATAATATCGAACAGGTTTCAACTAAAACTGCCTACCCTGCGCCGGGAATTGGTCGCAATATCGTCTTGGTCGACTTTGGGCTCAAACATTCGATTTTGCGTGAGCTTTCAAAACGCGACTGTAACATCACGGTAGTACCATTTGATACGACGGCTGAAGAAATTTTAAACTTAGCACCAGATGGTGTCATGCTCTCAAATGGGCCTGGGGATCCAGATGATGTGCCAGAAGCCTTGGAGATGATTCGTGGCATCCAAGGGAAGATTCCTATTTTCGGTATCTGTATGGGGCATCAATTGCTAGCCAAAGCAAATGGAGCTAGCACCTATAAGATGAAATTTGGTCACCGTGGTTTTAACCATGCGGTTCGTGAAATTGCAACTGGCCGTGTCGATTTTACCTCTCAAAACCATGGATTTGCGGTATCGCGTGAGAACTTGCCAGATTGCTTGATGATTACCCATGAAGAAATCAATGACAAATCCGTCGAGGGTGTTCGCCACCGTTATCAACCAGCCTTTTCTGTTCAATTCCACCCAGATGCAGCACCTGGTCCACATGATGCCAGCTATTTGTTTGACGATTTTATGGAATTGATTGATGCATTTCAAGCTGAAAATAACAATCAGTAAAAGAAATATTTAATGACAGCCAGAGAGCTGACAAATAGAAAGGAGAACAAGGGAAGCCGTATTTAGGGAACTGAATACGGGCTACGAACTTGGTCAAAAAGATAGTTTTTCCTAGAACCTGTGGTTCTGCGAAAAACTCCTATTTTGACTGTGTTCGTTTAACGCCCTTTATATCTTAATTATGCCAAAACGTAGTGATATTAAGAAAATTATGGTGATTGGGTCTGGGCCGATTGTGATTGGTCAGGCGGCGGAGTTTGATTATGCGGGGACACAGGCTTGTCTTGCGTTGAAGGAAGAGGGCTATAGTGTGGTCTTAGTTAATTCAAACCCTGCGACGATTATGACGGATAAGGAGATTGCAGATAAGGTTTATATTGAGCCGATTACATTTGAATTTGTGTCTCGGATTTTGCGTAAGGAGCGTCCTGATGCGCTTTTACCAACCTTGGGTGGTCAAACGGGACTTAACATGGCCATGGAATTATCTAAGGCTGGTATCCTCGATGAGCTAGGTGTGGAGCTTTTAGGGACAAAATTATCTGCTATTGATCAGGCGGAAGACCGTGACTTGTTCAAGCAGTTAATGGAAGATTTGGGGCAACCCATTCCAGAATCTGAAATTGTGAATACCGTGGAAGAAGCCGTTGCCTTTGCAAATAGCATCGGCTACCCCGTCATCGTCCGCCCTGCCTTTACCCTTGGGGGAACAGGTGGCGGTATGTGTGCGGGTGAAGAAGAACTCCGTGAGATTGCAGAAAATGGTTTGAAACTCTCTCCAGTGACCCAATGTTTGATTGAGCGTTCGATTGCTGGCTTTAAGGAAATCGAGTACGAAGTCATGCGTGATAGTGCAGACAACGCCTTAGTCGTGTGTAACATGGAAAACTTTGACCCTGTCGGCATTCATACAGGAGATTCGATTGTTTTTGCCCCAACTCAGACCTTATCAGATATTGAAAACCAAATGCTGCGTGATGCGAGCTTGAGCATTATCCGCGCTCTCAAGATTGAAGGGGGCTGTAATGTGCAGCTGGCCCTTGACCCACATAGCTTTAAATACTATGTTATTGAGGTGAATCCGCGCGTGTCTCGCTCGTCAGCTCTTGCCTCAAAAGCAACAGGTTATCCGATTGCAAAATTGGCAGCTAAGATTGCAGTTGGCTTGACCTTGGATGAAATGATTAACCCTGTAACAGGTTCGACCTATGCTATGTTTGAGCCAGCTCTTGATTACGTTGTTGCCAAAATTCCTCGCTTCCCATTTGATAAATTTGAAAAAGGTGAGCGCCGTTTGGGGACTCAGATGAAGGCGACCGGTGAGGTCATGGCGATTGGTCGGACGATTGAAGAAAGTCTCTTGAAGGCTTGTCGTTCGCTTGAAATTGGTGTCTATCACACAGAAATGAAGGACTTGGCAAGCGTGACAGATGATGTTTTAGTGGAAAAAATTGTCAAGGCGCAAGACGATCGTCTCTTCTATGTATCTGAGGCCCTTCGCCGTGGATTTACTGTGGAAGAAATTGCTCATCTAACGAAAATCGATGTCTTTTTCTTGGATAAATTGGTTCATATTATCGAGCTTGAAGCAGAGTTGGTAAGGAATGTCGGTAGCGTAGAGGTGCTAAAAACTGCCAAGCAAAATGGCTTTGCGGATCGTAAAATTGCCGAATTGTGGCAGCAAACTCCAGACCAAGTTCGCCAGTTCCGCTTGGAAAATGGCATTGTTCCAGTCTATAAAATGGTGGATACCTGCGCAGCCGAGTTTGAAAGTGCTACTCCGTATTTTTATTCGACCTATGAATGGGAAAATGAATCGATTCGCTCTGAGCGAGAGTCTGTTCTTGTTTTAGGATCAGGACCAATTCGGATTGGCCAAGGGGTTGAGTTTGACTATGCCACTGTTCACTCTGTTAAGGCCATCCAGGCAGCAGGTTATGAAGCGATTATTATGAATTCAAATCCTGAGACAGTATCGACAGACTTCTCTGTTTCAGATAAGCTCTATTTTGAACCCTTGACTCTTGAAGATGTCTTGAATGTGATTGAGCTCGAGCAGCCAATCGGTGTCATTGTTCAATTTGGTGGACAGACTGCGATTAACTTGGCAGAACCATTGTCTAAGGCTGGTGTGCGGATTATCGGTACCCAAGTTGCAGACTTGGATCGCGCAGAAGACCGTGATTTGTTTGAAAAAGCCTTGAAAGACCTAGGTATCCCACAACCGCCAGGGCAAACTGCAACGAATGAAGAAGAAGCCGTTGAAGCTGCTCGCAAGATTGGCTTCCCTGTCTTGGTGCGTCCGTCCTATGTTCTGGGTGGTCGAGCCATGGAAATCGTTGAAAATGAGATTGACTTGCGGAGCTATATGCGGACAGCTGTTAAAGCTAGCCCTGAGCATCCTGTCCTTGTTGATTCTTACATTGTTGGTCGTGAGTGCGAAGTAGATGCTATTTCAGATGGAAAAGATGTCCTTATTCCGGGAATTATGGAACATATCGAGCGTGCAGGTGTCCATTCAGGTGATTCTATGGCGGTCTATCCTCCGCAGACCTTGTCAAGAGAAATTCAAGCACGGATTGCAGACTATACCAAGCGGTTAGCGATTGGACTGAACTGTATCGGAATGATGAATATTCAATTTGTCATCAAGGATGAAACCGTCTATGTCATTGAGGTGAATCCACGTGCCAGCCGTACCGTGCCATTCTTATCGAAAGTAACAGATGTTCCAATGGCACAGGTAGCAACCAAACTTATCTTGGGGCAAACCTTGGCGGAATTAGGCTATGCAGACGGCTTGTATCCTGAATCGGCTAATGTCCATGTAAAAGCTCCTGTCTTCTCCTTTACGAAACTAGCTAAGGTAGACAGCCTCTTGGGGCCTGAAATGAAATCAACTGGTGAGGTCATGGGGACAGATACGACACTTGAAAAAGCACTATATAAGGCCTTTGAAGCCAGTCATTTCCACTTGGAAGAATTTGGCAATGTAGTCTTTACCATCGCAGATGAAACCAAGGAGGAAGCCCTTGCTTTAGCCAAACGATTTGAAGCAATTGGATATGGTATTTTTGCGACAGAAGGAACCAGCGAATTTTTCAAGGCAAATGGGGTAGCCTCTATCGCAGTAAGTAAACTGGGTGAGGACAAGGAAAATGATATTCCAGCCCTAGTCCGTAAGGGTCAAGTACAGGCGATTATCAATACGGTTGGTACCAAACGTGTGGCAGAAGGAGACGGACAAATCATCCGTAGCTCTGCTATCGAAACAGGCACACCGCTCTTTACCGCCCTTGATACAGCAGATGCCATGTTAAAAGTTCTAGAGAGCCGTAGCTTTACGACTAATGCGATTTAGAGTATGATAGAAGGCAACTAGTGAGTTCAGCTGGACAAATCAAATAAGCGCCAGTAGGCTTTTCTTGAACAACCTTTTTCTTCAATTTCTGGACCCCGTTACTCCTTGGGACTGGAAGTAGGCTGCCATTATGTTTTGGGTTAACATGGTAGTTGGAGGAGTTTTCTTTAATTCAGCTGTCTCTGTCCTCGCCCTTTAGTGTAGGCTGTTTGGTGCTTCTTCTGCAATAAACTCTACAACAAAGAACTCTTTGTCAAGGGTTACAAATCAGCAATAGACTGTGATGCAGAAGTTATTTGTACTAAAGTAACTGTATAACCAATGATACAAGAGACTAGGACTTTTGTCCCAGCCTCTTTTTTGCTATACTAAGAGTATGAAATGGATTGTTACAACGAGTCTCGGTATGGATGAACAGTTGGTTGCCAGAGCAAAAGATATTGCGGCTTCTTTTGGTGTACCTTACATTGAGCGGAAAAAACAGGCTATTAAGCGCCTACAAGAGCAGTATGGTGCAGTCTTAGTGGTCTATCAGGATAGATTGCTACTGGAGCAGATTGGGGGCAAACAACTGTTTTTCCATCCAGATACGGCTCTACTACGTATCAAATCGCAACATGATCCCTTGCTAAAGTTGATTGGCTCAACTCCTAAAAGAATTTGTGATGCTACTATGGGATTGGCTTCTGATAGTATTGTGATGGCAAGTGCTGGCCACCAAGTGACCGCAATTGAGTCTACGAGCCTGATTGCCTTTCTTGTAGGCCAAGGATTGCAGAATTGGGATACTGGTATGGAGCCGGTCAATGCAGCCATGCGGTCGATTCAAGTGGTCGAAATGGATAGTCTTACTTTCTTGCAGCAGCAGGCAAGTCAGTCCTTTGATATTGTCTATTTTGATCCTATGTTTTCTGAGGATATTCTCGAATCACAGAATTTAGCAGGCATAGAAGGCTTGGCTAACCCTGCAAGGTTGACAAAAGAACTCTTAGCAGAAGCCAAGCGAGTAGCAAAAGAAAAAATTATCCTAAAAGCTCATTTTAGAGATCCTGTTTTTGAAGAATTTGGCTTTACGCGCTTGGTTCGTCCCAATCAGAAATTTCATTATGGGGTGTTGGAAAAATAGGAAATAGGAAGCAGTTTTTAAAAAGAAGGAGAAGAGGATGAAAATTCTTGTAACAGGCTTTGATCCGTTTGGCGGTGAAGTCGTCAACCCAGCCTTGGAAGCGGTCAAACAGCTACCAAACAGCATCGCAGGTGCAGAGGTTCAATGGATAAAGGTGCCAACTGTTTTTGACAAATCTGCACAGGTCTTGGAAGAAAAAATCGCCTCCTATCAGCCAAATGCGGTACTGTGCATCGGGCAAGCTGGTGGCCGTTTTGGCCTGACACCAGAGCGTGTTGCCATTAACCAAGACGATGCCCGTATTCCAGATAATGATGGCAACCAACCAATTGATAAGGTCATTCGGGAAGATGGCGAGCCAGCTTACTTTGCGACTGTTCCTATAAAGGCCATGGTAGAAGAGATTAAATCAGCAGGTTTACCAGCCTCTGTCTCAAATACAGCCGGTACCTTTGTCTGCAACCATTTGATGTACCAATCCCTGTACTTGGCAGACAAGAAATTCCCGGGTTTAAAGGCTGGATTTTTGCATATCCCATATCTGACAGAGCAAGTCCTAGACAAACCAAATACCGCTTCAATGGGGCTGGCAGATATTGTCAGGGGAATCGAAGCGGCCATCACTGCCATCGTCTCTTATCAAGACAGAGCAGACCTAAAAACCATTGGTGGAGAAACACATTAAATGATTGATAAGGATTGTCATTAAAAAAACATTAAGGTGTCAAGTTTTTTTCTTGACACCGTATTAAAATTTGATATAATGGAAGATGTGATAAATAGTGTTACTATTTCACCAATAAATTATAAGAGAAAAGAGATTCATAGAAAATGGCAGTAAAAATCCGTTTAACTCGTATGGGTTCTAAGAAAAAACCTTTCTACCGTATTAACGTAGCAGATTCACGTGCACCACGTGACGGACGTTTCATCGAAACAGTTGGAACTTATAACCCACTTGTTACTGAAAACCAAGTAACATTGAAAGAAGAACGCATTCTTGAGTGGTTGGCAAATGGTGCACAACCTTCTGATACAGTTCGCAACATCCTTTCAAAAGCTGGAGTATTGAAGAAATTCCACGATTCAAAATTCTCAAAATAAAACGAATTAAGAGAGTACACTTATGGACATGATTGAAAATCTGATTATTGCAATTGTGAAACCCTTGATTTCACAGCCAGATAGCTTGACGATAAAAATCGTTGATACACCTGAATTTTTAGAATATCACTTAGACTTAGAGCAGTCTGATATTGGTCGCGTTATCGGCAGAAAAGGACGCACAATTTCTGCGATTCGGACGATTGTTTATTCTGTTCCAACAAGTGACAAAAAAGTTCGTCTTGTCATTGATGAAAAGTAAAAGGAGCGGCTGATCCGCTCTTTTTCTTGTCTTGAGAAAATGCCTAAAAAATGGTACAATAAGGCATATTATAGAGTTTTGGAGAGCATATGAATTATTTTAAAGTTGGAAAAATCGTCAACACCCAAGGACTCCAAGGAGAAATGCGGGTCTTATCTGTGACAGATTTTGCAGAAGAGCGGTTTAAGAAAGGCAACCAGCTAGCCTTGTTTGACCCCAAAGACCAATTTGTCATGAATGTTGAAATTGCTAGCCACCGTAAGGTGAAAATTTTTGACATTATCAAGTTTAAAGGGATGTACCATATCAATGATATTGAAAAATACCGTGATTTTACCCTCAAAGTAGCAGAAGAGGACTTGACAGATTTGGAGGATGGAGAATTTTACTACCATGAAATTATCGGCCTCGAAGTCTATGAAGGCGAGCAACTACTTGGAACCATCAAGGAAATTTTACAGCCAGGGGCAAATGATGTTTGGGTCGTCAAACGTAAAGGCAAGCGAGATCTTCTTTTGCCTTATATTCCGCCTGTGGTCCTTGAAGTGGATGTGGCAAATGGTCGTGTCCAAGTAGAGCTTCCAGAAGGATTAGACGATGAAGATTGATATTTTGACCCTCTTTCCAGAGATGTTTGCGCCCTTGGAGCATTCGATTGTTGGCAAGGCTCGGGAAAAAGGTTTGCTTGATATTGCCTATCATAATTTCAGAGAAAATGCAGAAAAATCTCGCCATGTAGACGATGAACCCTACGGGGGTGGTCAGGGGATGTTGCTACGGGCTCAGCCGATTTTTGATGCCTATGATCAGATTGAAAAGACAGCACCCCGTGTGATTTTACTGGATCCTGCTGGTAAGCGGTTTGATCAAGCTTATGCAGAAGAGTTAGCTCAGGAAGACCATTTGATTTTCATCTGCGGTCATTATGAGGGTTATGACGAACGCATTAAGACCTTGGTGACGGATGAGATTTCGCTGGGAGATTATGTCCTTACGGGTGGAGAACTGGCTGCAATGACCATGGTGGATGCGACTGTTCGTTTGATTCCAGAAGTAATTGGTAAGGAAGCCAGCCATGCAGATGATAGTTTTTCGTCTGGCTTGTTGGAATATCCTCAATATACGCGTCCCTATGATTTTAGAGGAATGTTGGTGCCAGATGTTCTCATGAGTGGTCATCATGAAAATATCCGCAAGTGGCGTCTGTATGAGAGTTTGAAAAAAACCTACCAGCGCAGACCAGATTTACTGGAGCAGTATGAGTTGTCTGCTGAAGAGACCAAAATGTTGGAAGAGATTAAAGAAATGCTTAAGATCGATAGCAAGTAATACTCATTGAAATGCAAAAATAAGCAACTTATCCATCATTTTATAATCATAAAAAAATTAGTTGCATTAACAAAGTTAGGATAGTAATTGTATCAGGTTAGAAATCCAGTAAGCTGAAGGTATTGAAACATAGGCTGCTTTTGCAGTAGTGGTGTTATTCGTAACAGTTACGCTGTTGCGAATAACAGAAATTTTGAGACCTTAGGCTCAAAAATAAACTCCCGATTAGAATTACTTCGCTTATGAATATAGGTTCTAAGATGCTAGATAGCAAGCTAGCGCATTAAAAGACAGTAACAGGCCGGAAGTGAACTCTCAGCCTGTTACTGTCTTCATAAATTGCTCTAATTCCTTCTGATTGCGGAGGATTTTTATTTTGTCTGGATATGTTTGGCAGATTTTATGATATCGTTTTTTTTGCCTTTCTTGTCGACCATCTTTTAAAATCCAGCGGATAAATGTCCAATCTAGTTTTTCAGTACAGCCAGGTGCCATATCTTCTCTGTTCTTACCACGGTAGTGGAGAAAACGCTTAAAAGCACGATAAAGACAATTCCAAGGAGAAAAATCCATGAAGATAATGGTATCAGCTTCTTCCATTCTTCGTGCGTAGGAACAAAAGCTATAATTTCCATCTATAACCCAACTATTATGCTGATCTAAAAAATTATCTACTAGAGCTTTCATATCTTCATCTGGGCGTTCTTGCCATTGAGGCAAAAAACGTACCGTATCCAAATGGAGACGTGGAATTGCGTAGTAAGTAGCTAAGAATTTAGCAAGGGTCGATTTTCCTGCTCCTGAATAACCAATAATCTGAAATTTCATGTTTGTTTATTCTCTCTTTTTGACAAAAAAAGAAGCCAGAAGGCTCTTTTTATTAGGCAAGTTTTGATGCAAGACGTGCTTTGTCGCGGCTCGCTTTATTTTTGTGAATCAAACCTTTTGTTTCTGCTTTATCGATAGCTGAGCTAGCAGCACGGAAAAGCTCCTCAGAAGGATTTGCTTCAAATGCCTTGATTGCAGTACGCATAGCTGATTTTTGAGCTGAGTTTTTTTCGTTTTGTTTTACGTTCAATTCAGCACGTTTGATAGCTGACTTAATGTTTGCCAATGGTTTCACCTCCACCTTTTCTATACTAACTATACTATTGTACCTGAAAAAATAGATTTTGACAAGAGGAAATTATTTTTTTAAGTAAATTTCATCAATTTCATGATTTTTTGCCTTATGAAGAATGATGTCTGCTCGATGCCTAGTCGGTTCAATATAGTCTTTTAGATTGACCAGATTGATTGTCTCCCAAATAGTGTGCGCCAAATTAGAAATTTCCTCTTCTGATAATTTTAAAAAGCGATGGTAGTAGTTGTTGGGATTACTTTTAGCTAATTTCAACAATTTTCTGAAACGCTCCAAGTACCATGTTTCAATATCATCAACAGCTGCATCAACATAAATTGCCAAATCAAAATAATCACTGACGTATAAGTGCTGATTTTGAGGATTTTGGAAAACGTTGATTCCTTCAACAATGAGAAAGTCTGGCGCTGAAATAGTCTGCCGTTGATCTGGTATAATATCATACACTTCATGGGAATAGACAGGAATCTGATAATCGTGCCCATTTTCAATATGGTTCAAAAAGTCCAGCAGTAATTCCATGTTGTAGGATTCAGGAAAACCTTTTCGGTCAAGAATATTTTTATCTTTTAAAACTGCGTTGGGATAGAGAAAACCGTCTGTGGTCACCATTTCAACCTTGGCCCGCTTAAAAGTTCTTGTGAGTAAAATCTGTAAGAGACGGCTGGTGGTTGACTTGCCCACCGCTACGCTACCTGAGATACCAATGATAAACGGCTGGATTTTTATTTTTTTTTGCAAAAAGAGACTTTTGGAGAAAGAAAGGTCATCACTAGCCTTTTTATAAATCCGAATCAAATTGATCAGTGGGAGATAGATATCCAGTACGTCTTGGAGGCTGATTTTATCATTGAAACTCTTGATAGAGTTGAGTTCTTCTTGTGTGAGTGGAACCGTAGTATTTCGATGTAATTGTTGCCAGGTTTGGCGACTTATTTTCTCAAAATTGATTAATTCATTCTTCATAGCACCATTGTAGCATGATTTTTTACCGGTGTAAAATGATAGGAGAGGATAAAGCAATCACTTGTAAACGTTTTTATTAAATGATATAATAAGAGTATGGCAAATATGTATTACGAGAAAAATCCTAGTGTGGCTCATGATCTTCATGAGCTTCGTGTCACTTTGCTTGGTCAAGAGATGTTTTTCCTGACGGATGCAGGAGTGTTCAGCAAGAAAATGATCGACTACGGTAGCCAAGTGCTTTTAAATACAGTAGATTTGGACAAGAACAAAAGATTATTAGACGTGGGCTGTGGATATGGCCCACTTGGTTTGGCTTTAGGGAAGGTTTTTGGCGTCCGACCAACCATGGTCGATATTAACAGTCGAGCAGTTGATTTAGCGCTTCAAAATGCTGAAAAAAATAAGGTCGAAGCTGCTATTTTCCAGTCCAATATCTATGAAGCGGTATCAGGAACTTTTGACTACGTGATTTCAAATCCACCCATTCGAGCTGGAAAGGCAGTCGTCCACGAAATTATTGAAGGGTCTTATGACTATTTGGTCGATTCTGGACGATTGATCATCGTAATTCAGAAAAAGCAGGGCGCTCCAAGCGCCAAAGCCAAAATGGAGGAGGTTTTCGGAAACTGTAGTATCTTGAAGAAAGATAAGGGATATTATATTTTAGAAAGTGTGAAAGAATGAGAACAGTCGACTTAATTCAGAAAAAACGAGATGGTCATGAACTTACCACGGCTGAAATCAACTGGCTGATTAGTGGTTATGCTACAGGCAGTGTGCCAGATTATCAAATGGCAGCCTTTGCGATGGCAATTTACTTTAGGGGCATGTCTACTCGTGAAATTTCTGATTTGACTATGGCAATGGTAGCAAGTGGTGAAGAAATTGATCTTTCAGCGATTTCGGGTATTAAGGTAGATAAGCATTCAACTGGTGGTGTCGGTGATAAGGTTACTTTGATTTTGGTGCCACTGGTTGCTAGCTTCGGTGTACCTGTTGCTAAAATGAGCGGTCGGGGGTTAGGTCATACAGGTGGAACCTTGGATAAGTTAGAATCCATTAAGGGCTATCAGATTGAAGTAACTCAAGAGCAGTTTATCAAGCAAGTACAGGACATTGGCGTATCGGTTATTGGTCAGTCTGACAATATGGTAAAAGCGGATAAGTTGCTCTATGCTCTTCGAGATGTAACAGCTACGGTTGATATTATCCCCTTGATTGCAAGTTCTGTCATGTCTAAGAAAATTGCTGCTGGAGCCGATGCGATTTTACTAGATGTAACGGTCGGTGAAGGCGCCTTTATGAAAAACATTGAGGATGCTCGCAAGCTGGCAGAGACCATGGTCGAACTCGGAAAAGCAGTCGGCAGAAAAACGGTTGCGGTGATTACCGACATGTCTCAGCCTGTTGGAACTAGCATCGGTAATCGTCTTGAGATCCTTGAAGCCTTGGAAATCTTACAAGGAAAGGGACGTGAGGATGTAACCAACTTCATCTGTGAATTGGCACAAATTATGCTAGGACTTGCAAATGTCGAAAAGACAGTCGAGGAAGTTCATGCGCACTTGCTCGACGGCTCTGCCCTTCGAAAATTTGAAGAAATGGTAGTTGCTCAAGGTGGTGACCTAGAGGACTTGTATCGTCAGGTCCGTGTTTCACATCAAGTGCCTGTCTTGGCACAAGAAAGTGGCTATATCGAAGCTCTTCCAGCCTTGGGATTTGGCTTATTTGCTATGAAGTTAGGGGCAGGACGGGCTGTGAAAACAGACAGTTTAGACTATGAGACAGGAATTGTCTTCCATAAAAAGGTTGGAGAATATGTCGAAGCTGGTCAAGAAATTGCCACTATTTTTACAAATGAAAATATTTCGGAAAATATGCTTACAAATTTCCAAAAAAATGTTAGAATAGGAAATGTAAGTGTAAAGACGAAAGAAATTATAGAAATTGTTTCATAATGTACGGAGAAAAGTTTGAAAAAAGTCAAAGTTAATTGAGCTATTGTTTACCCAAATTTTGGGCATACTAAAAAGAGGTCTTGAAACCTGATTTTTAAAATGAAACGACGTTAAAACCGTGTTGTTGTGCGTATCGAA
>NZ_JBFRYH010000037.1:0-21127 GCF_040984445.1 Streptococcus handemini | reverse complement strand
CGGTTGGATTTTGGAAAGAAAATGAGCATGCGTCGTAAGAAATATGTCCTTAGTCTATCCTTTGACCAGTATTTAAAACGATTACTTTAAATCAAAAAAGTGTTTGAGGTAGAAAAAAGCCGAAGACCGTTTCATGCGTTTGTCGTGTTGGCAATCTTAGAATCATGATTTTATCGCCTGTTCATGGTATAATAGAAATTCTATTGTGTAAAAAGAAAGGAAAAGAATGTCGATTATAAAAAATCTCTGGTGGTTTTTTAAAGAAGAAAAACGGCGCTATCTCATTGGGATTGCTTCCCTGAGTTTGGTCGCTGTTTTAAATTTGATTCCACCCAAAATTATGGGGCATGTTATTGATGCTATTACACGGAAAAGCTTGACGGGAAGTGAACTACTGATTCAGCTTTTCTATTTGATTCTCGCGGCTTTTGCCATGTATGGGTTGCGCTATGTATGGCGGATGTATATTTTAGGGACTTCCTATCGCTTGGGTCAACTTATTCGTTACCGTTTGTTTGATCATTTCACTAAAATGTCTCCCTCCTTTTATCAGAAACATCGGACGGGAGATTTAATGGCGCATGCCACCAATGATATTAACTCTCTGACCCGATTGGCTGGAGGGGGTGTCATGTCAGCGGTCGATGCTTCAATCACGGCATTGGTCACTCTAGTGACGATGTTTTTCACCATTTCTTGGCAGATGACCTTGATTGCGGTTCTTCCCTTGCCTTTTATGGCTTTAGCGACAAGCAAACTGGGTCGAAAGACTCATGAAGCAACCAAGGGTTCTCAAGCAGCTTTTTCAGAATTAAACAATAAAGTTCAAGAGAGTGTGGCTGGTATCAAGGTGACCAAGTCTTTTGGCTATCAAGAGGACGAAATCACCGCTTTTCAGGAAATCAACGAGATGGCCTTCGAAAAAAATATGCGTACCATGAGCTATGATATGCTCTTTGATCCCCTAGTGCTCTTGTTCATCGGAGGTTCTTATGTCTTGACGCTTGCGGTTGGAGCCCTCATGATTTCCAAAGGGCAGGTAACGATTGGTGATTTGGTGACTTTTGTGACCTATCTGGATATGCTGGTTTGGCCCTTGATGGCGATTGGTTTTTTATTTAATATTGCTCAGCGGGGGCATGTTTCCTACGATCGGATTCAACAGCTATTAGATCAGGAATCGGATATTCAAAATCCAGAGAATCCTGTTGAAAGGGTTGCCAATGGTCGTTTGGTTTATGATGTGGAACAATTCAGCTATGAAGATAACGAAACCTTATCAGATATTTGTTTTGTTTTAGAAAAAGGACAGACTTTGGGCTTAGTAGGGCAAACGGGTTCTGGTAAGTCAACCTTGATTAAATTGTTATTACGTGAGCAAGATGTTGATCAGGGAAGAATTACCTTAAATGGTCATGATTTGCGTGATTATCGCTTGTCTGATTTGCGAAATTTAATTGGCTATGTGCCGCAAGATCAATTCTTATTTGCGACGACGATTTTGGAAAATGTCCGTTTTGGCAATCCTGCTCTTTCGCTAGCAGAAGTTGAGGCCGCAACCAAACTTTCTCAAGTGTATGAGGATATTGTAGCCATGCCCGACGGTTTTGATACGCTGATTGGCGAAAAAGGTGTTTCTTTGTCGGGTGGTCAAAAGCAGCGACTTGCCATGAGTCGGGCCATGATTTTAGATCCCGATATTTTGATATTGGATGATTCGTTATCAGCAGTTGATGCAAAAACGGAGCATACCATTATTGAAAATCTCAAAGAAACCAGACAGTCTAAAACGACGATTATCTCAGCTCATCGCTTGTCAGCCGTTGTCCATGCAGACTTGATTTTAGTCATGCAAAATGGGCAGATTATTGAGCGTGGCCGTCATGAGGATTTATTGAAGCAAGGTGGTTGGTATGCCCAAACCTATGCGTCTCAGCAGTTGGAAATGGAGGAGATTTGATATGAACAAGCCAACTCAATGGACGGTTTTGAAACGGCTCTTGTCCTATCTAAAACCCTATAAATGGCTGACAACCTTGGCTTTGAGCTTACTGTTATTGACAACGATTGTTAAAAATATCATCCCTCTGATAGCCTCTCATTTTATTGATCATTATTTGAGTCATGTCAATCAAACTGCCGTTTTACTCTTGGTTGGCTACTACATGATGTATGTCTTACAGACAGTTATTCAGTATTTTGGCAATCTCTTTTTTGCGAAGGTATCTTACAGCATTGTCCGTGATATTCGTAGGGATGCTTTTTCCAATATGGAGCGCTTGGGGATGTCTTATTTTGACCGAACGCCTGCTGGATCGATTGTCTCACGGATTACCAATGATACAGAAGCTATTTCGGAGATGTTTTCTGGTATTTTATCGAGTTTTATCTCAGCCATTTTCATCTTTAGCGTAACCCTTTATACCATGCTGATGCTGGATGTTCGTCTGACTGCTTTAGTAGCGCTCTTGCTTCCTCTTATTTTTCTTTTAGTCAATCTTTATCGGAAGAAATCAGTGACCATTATTGCCAAGACGAGAAGTCTTTTGAGCGACATCAACAGTAAATTGGCTGAAAGTATTGAAGGAATTCGGATTATTCAGGCTTTTGGTCAGGAAGAACGCCTGAAGGCTGAGTTTGAGGCAATCAACCAAGAGCATGTTGTCTATGCCAATCGTTCGATGGCTTTGGATAGCTTATTTTTACGACCTGCTATGTCACTGTTGAAACTCCTAGCTTATGCGCTCTTGATGGCCTATTTTGGCTTTCAAGGCTTAGAGGCAGGTATTTCAGCTGGACTCATGTATGCCTTTATCCAGTATGTCAATCGCCTGTTTGATCCTCTGATTGAAGTAACGCAGAATTTTTCAACCTTGCAAACTTCGATGGTTTCAGCGGGGCGTGTCTTTGACTTGATTGATGAGAAAAATGTTGAGCCGAAGCAAGAAAATAGTGCTGCTCAAATCGAACAAGGAATCATCGAATTTCGTAATGTATCCTTTTCTTATGACGGTAAGCGACAGATTTTGGACGGTATTTCGTTTCAAGTCAAACAAGGGGAAACGATTGCCTTTGTTGGTGCTACAGGTTCTGGAAAATCTTCCATTATCAATGTCTTAATGCGCTTTTATGAATTTCAGTCTGGTCAGGTCTTGATTGATGGTCAGGATATTCGCCAATTTTCACAGGCTGAATTGCGCAAGAAGATTGGACTAGTCTTACAAGACCCCTTCCTCTATCATGGAACGATTGAGTCCAATATCAGAATGCACCAAGATTTGTCAGATGAAGAAGTGCAATCTGCAGCAGAATTTGTCGATGCAGATCAATTTATCCAAAAATTACCCGGTAAATACCAAGCCCCTGTTACAGAGCGTGGTAGCAGTTTTTCTACTGGTCAACGGCAATTGTTGGCATTTGCTCGGACAGTTGCCAGTAAGCCAAAGATTTTGATTTTGGATGAAGCAACAGCTAATATTGATTCAGAAACAGAGCAGATTGTCCAACATTCACTTGAGAAAATGCGAAAAGGTCGGACAACAATTGCGATTGCCCATCGTTTGTCTACTATCCAAGATGCCAATTGTATCTATGTGCTGGATAAGGGCAGGATTATCGAAAGTGGAACACACGAGGCATTACTCGCAAAAGCTGGTACCTACCATAAGATGTATCAATTGCAGGCAGGAATGTTGGAGCAATCTTAGAATATGAAATTGTTACTAAGAACCTTTATTCAGAGCTTATTTTTCGCTACTCATCGTTGCTTTTTTTCAAAATACAGTCAGTATTCCTTCAAAAAAACGCCTTGATTATAGCAAAATAAGATTCCGCAGTTTAGAGCGAACGAAGTGAGCTTAAAAGGATATTTTATTATTAGTGACAGTGTTGCTGTCACTAATAACGGAATTTTTGAGACCTAGGCTCAAAAATTATACTCGTCAAAAATCAAAGCCTGACGTCAGTAACTCATCTTGCTGAACTTCAGTTCTAGCTACGATTTCGTGGCCTAGTCAGATTTTGATTTTTATATAGTATGAGGAATGAAACTCCGAAGGAGTTTGCTTCCGTCCGTACTACATAAGAAAAAATCAAAAAAATTATTTTTTGTTGAAATTAACTGAATATAAAAATGAATGCTTCATCGAAATCTCATCGGTTTCTTGAAACATTCGTTTTTTTGATAAATCAGGTCGAAGAGTGCTCTTTATATAGAATATGATAGAGGATATGCCCACCCTCAAAACAGAAATCAGCATGAAGTAGCTGATAGTTGAGTTTTTTATATAAGGCAAGGGCTGGAGCATTGTCACTTCTCACGCTTAACAAACTGTAGTCAAAGTCTGTCGTTGATAAAACATTCATCAATTGATACCCAATTCCCTTTCGACGATAGGATTCGGCTACACAAAGCTCGTTTATTTCAAATGAGTTGTGGTACCACTCAATCTGCTTTGGCAGGACCTTATCGACTTGCTGTGCCCACCAATTGCTTTCTTTAAAGTCAAAGCCACATAAAAATCCGACAAGGCGATCCTCGCATTCTTCCGTTACAATAATTGGATGGAGCTGTGCTGCTAGGCTGTTCTCCATTCTCTTTTTCAAGAAATGAGGTTCCTCGATTTCATCGCAGTAGATGGTATCATAAAGGGCGGATACCTGATCAATGATGTCGTAGATTTCATCGTCTTTGTAAGTTTTCATCTTGTCTTAGCCTCGCTTCAACGGTCTTTTCTTAGTATAGCATATCCGTGATAGGTTGACAATTGATTTTCTTGTAATCCCTTTCATTATTTGTGATATAATAAGGAAAACGGAGGAAATGTCATGAAAATCATCATCGTAGGTGCATCTTTTGCGGGAATGAGTGCTGCCTTAGAATGTCATCAGCTGTATCCAGATGCTGAGATTTTGTTAATGGATAAGGAAGAAGAGGTAGGCTATTTTCCAAATGTCTTAAATTGGCAGTTGAAGGGAGAAATGAAAACAGCTGCAGAAGCACAAAGTGGATTGGTAAACCAGATTAAGCAAACGACAATTGATTTCCGCTTGGGAGCAGAACTCGTTCAGCTAGATGCAGAGGATCAGTCCATTACCATTCGACAGGCAGGAACTAGGACAGAAGAAGTTTATGATGCTCTTATTTTAGCCATGGGAGCAAAGCAAGTATGGGACTTTCCAGATAAAGGCTTGAGAGAGCGGATCTTGTCTTCGAAGTATTTTTCAGATGCCAAAGAAAGCTGGCGAAAAATCGAAAAAGCCCAGTCTGTCATCATTATTGGCGGAGGGCAAATTGGCTTAGAAAGCGTAGAAGCCTTGAGTCAGTTGCCATTGTCTGTCACACTTTTTGAAGCTGAAACATCCCCCTTAGCCAAGTACGTAGACGAGGAATTGATGCTGGATATTGAAGCTGAATTAGCAAAGCGCCGTGTGGAACTCCATGTAGGAGAAACGGTCGAAACAATCTGCTTAACAGAGGATGGGAGCAAGGTTCGTGTCGAAACCATAAAAGGTCAATACGAAGCGGATTATCTACTCTTGGCGACGAATTTCCAACCCAATACGGATTTGGTTTCTGACATTTTAGAGTGTAATCCAGATCAGACCATTCAAGTAGATGAGTATTTACAAGCGAGTCAGCCCCATATTTTTGCGATTGGTGACTTGATTCAGTTGCCGTTTGCCTTTTTTGGTCAGGCTTATCTTCCTCTGATTAACCATGCGATTTTAACTGGTCGACTTGTGGCCTATAATTTGGTATCCCCCAAGCGCCCTTTAAAAGAAGTTCAGCGCATTGTTTCCAGTCATCTCTTTGGCTATAATATCACTAGTGTTGGTTTGACGCAGAGGCAAGCTCAACTTTGGACAGATGTGGATTCTGTCCTCTTAAAAGCTCCCTATAGTCAATGGGAGACAGAAGAATTAACCTTTAAATTGATTGTTCAACGCTCAGATGGCCGACTGTTAGGAGGTCAACTCCTATCGACTTCTCGTCATATCCAGCAGATGAATACCTTGGCCTTAGCTATTTCAAATGGAATGACAGCACAGGACATGGTCGAGAAAAGCTGGCTCTGTCTGCCACGCTACACCAATCTGGTACCGATTATCATCGAAGCCTGTCAACGCTACCTTCATCAAAAAGAGGAGGCGAGCCATGCAGATTGAAGACCTTCTTGAAAAACGAGAAAGAGCTATATATTTTCTGGTTCAGCGATTACAAAGCAGTCAGTCGAGTTTACATTTAAAAGAAGTAAGTCAAGACCTTCAATTATCACGGGCAACCTTGATTCGCTATATCGAATCCTTTGCAGCAGAAACATCTGATGAAACACTAGGAATAATGCTGAAAGTTCAGGAGGAAGAAGTCGTCTATACTCGCTCCAACCAGTTAGTGTACGAGAACTGGCTTGCTTATCTTTGTCAATTTAGCACCAAGTACCAGATTTTACTCTATATTTTTGAACGTGAGGAATTTTCCATTCAGGCTCTAGCCCAGCATTTACTTATGAGTGAGGCTAGTTTGAATCGGCAATTGGCTGCGCTGAATCATCTTTTACAGGATTTTCAAATCAGTATTCGTAACGGAAGACTAAAAGGAAGCGAATTGCAAATTCGGTATTTTTACTATCAATTATTCTTGCAAACCAAGGTGTTAAATGATGTAAAACATCATTCTCTCTTTGCTCCAGTTTTTCGTTTTCTTCCCCTTTTTGAGCGGTTCTATGATTCGCACTTCAATTCTTTTCAATCCTTGCAGCTGGTTTTATGGTTAGGAATTTCACAGAGGAGAGGGAGATTACAGGAAGTTGATTTCAGAGAAACCATTCAGCTGATGACACCTTATATAGAGCAGAAATGGTACAAAGAATTACGCCAATTTGTTCTGACCTTGTATCAGTATCAATCATCTACATTGAGAGAAGGAGAGGTGATGTCTCTCTTTGCCTTCTTATTTAGTCAGTCAATTTTAGCGCCACAGAAGATTGAGAGAATGCTGGCCTTTGGTGGACCGATTCGGGAGGCGACAACGTGGTCTTATCATACTATTCGCAAAGAGTTGGAGCATCATTTTCCAATTGATGAAAAAATTCTCTACTATCTCAATCAGTTATTAGGCAGTCTGTATTTTTTCAAAGGATGTCTAAAAGAGCAGGTTTGGACTAACAAGCAGGAAGAATATGTGGCTAGTGCCTCTGACTTTTTGTCTGAGGTTTTGGAGCAATTTTATCAACCGCAATTTCCAACGCTTGCCTTTCAGAGTAAGGAGAAAGTATACTCATTAGCCTCTCTTTTTTCCTATCTTAACCAAGTACGACCAGTTCTTGTTCGTATCGGCTTTCTTTCGTATCAATCACCCATTTTGACAGAGCCGATTTTATTTCAACTCCAAAAAGAATTTGAACGTAAGTATGCTGTGACAATAGAGCCTTTCATGGAAGATAAAGCATATGACCTAGTGATTTCAGAAGGACAAGAGTGTTTAGCACCTTCTGTTTATTATCTTCACCACGGTTTATACGAGCAAGATCTGATTACTCTGAAGAAAATGATTCAGGCTATTCAACTGGAAAAAGAAAAGGTTGCAGGAAGCCGGTTAGAAGAGCCTAGTTTTCCAATTGATAGCCGGTAAGGTGCTTAGTAACATAAAAGTGAAGAATCCAAGTAGGTTTGAATCCAAACTTGGTTTTTTCGTATCAAAAATTTTCAGGAAAGGAATTTTTTTGATAGGGGTTTAGGAAGAAAATAGTTTACAATAAGAATAGATAGAAAACGGAAGCGTTTTCAAAACAAAAAATTAAACGGAGGTCTCCTATGACACAAGAAAA
This sequence comes from Streptococcus handemini, assembly GCF_040984445.1. Lineage (NCBI taxonomy): Bacteria > Bacillati > Bacillota > Bacilli > Lactobacillales > Streptococcaceae > Streptococcus > Streptococcus handemini. Next base: position 13,298 of record NZ_JBFRYH010000037.1, on the reverse strand, counting down.
ATACATTATGGCCATTGACCAAGGTACGACAAGCTCGCGCGCCATTATCTTCAATAAAAAGGGAGAAAAAGTTGGTAGCTACCAAAAGGAATTTCCGCAAATTTTTCCAAAACCAGGTTGGGTAGAGCATAATGCCAATCAAATTTGGAACTCAGTCCAGTCTGTCATTGCTGGTGCCTTTATCGAAAGTGGTATCAATCCTGCTCAAATTGAAGGGATTGGAATCACCAACCAACGTGAAACAACGGTTGTATGGGATAAGGAAACAGGTCTTCCTATCTACAATGCGATTGTATGGCAATCTCGTCAAACAGCTCATATTGCTGATCAATTAAAACATGACGGTTATTCAGACATGATTCATAAGAAGACCGGTCTTGTGATCGATGCCTATTTCTCAGCAACCAAGGTCCGCTGGATTTTGGATCAGGTTCCTGGCGCGCAAGAACGAGCTGAAAATGGCGAGTTGCTTTTTGGGACAATTGATACTTGGCTTGTTTGGAAATTGACAAACGGACGCTGCCACGTGACAGATTACTCCAATGCAGCACGGACCATGCTCTATAATATCAAAGAGCTTAAATGGGATGATGAAATTCTTACCCTCTTAAACATTCCAAAAGCCATGTTACCAGAAGTTAAGTCTAATTCGGAAATTTATGGTAAGACAGCTCCATTCCATTTCTATGGAGCAGAAATTCCCATTTCAGGTATGGCAGGAGACCAGCAAGCAGCCCTCTTTGGACAATTAGCCTTTGAACCTGGTATGGTGAAGAATACCTACGGCACAGGTTCCTTCATTGTCATGAATACAGGCGAAGAGATGCAACTATCTGAAAACAGTCTCTTGACAACTATCGGATATGGAATCAACGGAAAAGTCTACTATGCCCTAGAAGGTTCTGTCTTTATCGCAGGTAGTGCTGTTCAATGGTTGCGTGACGGTATGCGCATGGTCAAAGAATCTCCTGAATCAGAAGAACTTGCTCGCAAGTCTACCAGCAATGATGAAGTCTATGTAGTACCAGCCTTCACAGGTCTTGGAGCACCTTATTGGAATTCAGATGCCCGAGGCTCTGTATTTGGTTTGACACGTGGAACAACAAAAGAAGATTTCGTTAAAGCAACGCTCCAATCCATTGCTTATCAAGTTCGTGATGTCATTGATGTCATGCAAATTGATTCTGGTATGCCAATTTCTGTTTTGAAAGTAGACGGTGGTGCAGCAATGAACAGCCTACTCATGCAGTTCCAAGCAGATATTTTGGGTATTGAAATCGCACGGGCTAAAAACTTAGAAACAACAGCCCTTGGAGCAGCCTTTCTTGCAGGTCTAGCAGTTGGTTTCTGGAAAGATTTAGATGAATTGAAGACCTTGAATGCTGTTGGTCAATCCTTCCAACCAGCCATGAACGATGCGCGGAAAGAACAATTGTACAAGGGCTGGAAGAAAGCTGTTGCGGCAACTCAATTATTTGCCGAAATAGACGAAGAAGAATAGAAAAGAGAGTATCAAATGGAATTTTCAAAAGAAACAAGACGACTAGCCATTGAAAAAATGCAGGATAGACAGCTTGATTTGCTGATTATCGGTGGTGGAATTACTGGTGCAGGAGTAGCGCTTCAAGCAGCAGCAAGTGGAATGGAGACAGCCTTGATTGAAATGCAAGATTTCGCTGAGGGAACCAGTAGCCGTTCTACAAAATTGGTTCATGGTGGCTTACGTTACTTGAAACAATTTGATGTGGAAGTTGTTTCGGATACGGTATCAGAACGTGCTGTCGTGCAACAAATTGCCCCTCACATTCCAAAAACAGATCCAATGCTCCTTCCTGTCTATGATGAAGAAGGTTCCACTTTTAGTATGTTCCGCTTAAAAGTAGCCATGGACTTGTATGACCTCCTAGCAGGGGTGAACAATACAGACTTGGCGAACAAGGTCTTGACCAAAGAAGAGGTATTAGAACGTGAGCCTCACTTAAAACAAGAAGGCCTTGTTGGGGGTGGTGTTTACCTTGACTTCCGCAATAATGATGCCCGTCTGGTCATTGAAAATATCAAACGTGCAGCCAAAGACGGTGCCTTAATTGCTAGCCGGGTCAAGGCAGAGCGTTTTATCAAGGATGAGAATGATCAGGTAGTAGGAATTGTGGCTCGTGACCTCTTGACCGATACTAGCTTTGAAATTCGTGCCCGTCTTGTAATCAACACAACAGGTCCATGGAGTGATGAAGTTCGCAATCTCGGTGGTGAAGGTAGTGGTGTGTTCCAGATGCGTCCGACAAAAGGTGTTCATTTAGTCGTAGACAGTTCACGTCTTTCTGTGCCACAACCGACTTATTTTGATACAGGTCATGCAGACGGTCGTATGGTCTTTGTCCTTCCTCGTGAAAATAAGACCTACTTTGGAACAACCGATACCGACTACACAGGCGATTTGGCAAATCCAACGGTAACTCAAGAAGATGTTGACTACTTGCTTGCTATTGTCAACAATCGCTTCCCAGAAGCCAACTTGACCCTCGATGACATTGAGAGTGGCTGGGCAGGTCTGCGTCCATTGCTTTCTGGAAATGGCGCTTCAGACTACAACGGTGGAAACAATGGTAAATTGAGTGATGACAGCTTTAATCACTTGATTGATACTGTCAAAGCCTATCTCAACAATGAAAAAACACGTGATGATGTAGAGCATGATTTGACTCAACTTGAAGGTAGTGTGTCTGAAAAAACTCTAGATCCGTCAGCCGTTTCCCGTGGTTCTTCCCTTTACCGTGATGAAAATGGTTTGTTGACTCTGGCTGGAGGAAAAATTACTGATTTCCGTAAAATGGCAGAAGGCGCTCTTGAAAAAGTGGCAGAAATCCTTGAAACAGAGCACGGTCGCAAGTTTAGACTGATTAACTCTAAAACCTATCCTGTATCAGGAGGCGAGTTGAATCCAGCCAATGTTGCAGAAGAAATCGAACACTTGGCACAACTAGGTGTGAAAAAAGGCCTGCACTACGATGATGCACTCTATCTTGCAAATTTATATGGTTCAAATGCACCAAAAGTCTTTGCATTAAACCATAAAGTAGTAGCAGTTAGCCAGCTCAATCAGCGTGATTTACTGTCACTACATTATGCTATGAAAGAAGAAATGACTTTGACAGCTGTGGACTATCTTCTGCGTCGGACAAATTACATGCTCTTTATGCGGGAGCAACTTGATAGCATTGTTGAGGATGTTCTCCTTGAAATGGCGGCCTATTACGACTGGTCTGAGGAAGAACAAGTAGCGCAACGGGCATTATTGAATGAAACTCTGGTCAAGAATGACTTGGCTTACTTAAAAAATTAGGAAACTTTAATTAATAAATATAGAAAAGGAGCTATTATGGCAAAAGAATTATTAGGTGAAGTAATCGGAACAGCTTTACTCATCTTATTAGGGAATGGTGTTGTTGCAGGTGTGGTACTCGATAAGAGTAAGAGTAAAGATGCTGGTTGGATTGTGATTACAATTGGTTGGGGGCTTGCAGTTGCAATGGCAGCTTTTGTGAGTGGTGTATTAGGCCCTGCCCACTTGAACCCTGCTGTATCCATTGCAATGGCTTACGCTGGTAATCTCCCTTGGGGCTCAGTCCTTCCTTATATCGGTGCCCAATTTATTGGAGCCTTTATCGGAAGTATCTTGGTATACTTGATGTACAAGGATCATTATGATGCGACAGAAGATACTGGAGCAGTCTTAGCGACTTTCTCTACTGGCCCTGCCATTCGTAACACCATCACAAATACCATTAGTGAAGCAATTGGTACATTTGTTCTCGTGCTTGGCTTGCTTGCCTTTGGTAACTACGATATGCCAGCTGGTCTTGGTACTTTGGCTGTTGGCGCTTTGATTGTTTCTCTTGGAGTATCTCTTGGTGGTCCAACAGGATATGCCTTGAACCCAGCGCGTGACCTCGGACCTCGTATCATGCACGCTATTCTCCCATTGAAACACAAAGGTGATTCAGATTGGGGCTATGCACTTGTGCCAGTTATTGGCCCAATCATCGGTGGATTACTCGCAGCCATCTTCTACGGATTGGTCTTCTAACAACGCAAGTATTATTTAATCCATTTGACCTTGTACTGTAAATTTTTGAATAAAAGAGTAGGTGGAATTTTCTTCTTTGAGTCAGCGTCTCAGGACGCTGACTTTTTCTTTATGATCAACATGCCTGATAGAAGTTCAGAATATGCCTAATTTCCATTCTCCATTACTATCAAAATGATCATTTTTCGATACTTTATTAGATAGCGCGGGCACAAGCAACCTCCTCACTAGTTGAGGATTATTTCATAATCCTTATTTCCAACCTTCAACAGTCTCCCAGACTGTTGAAGCAATGCTTATTTTTGAGCTTAAGGTCTCAAAACTTCCGTTATTCGCAGCAGCATAACTGCTGCGAATAATACCACTACTGCAAAAGTATCCTATGTTTCAACACCTTCGGTTTATTGGATTTTCAGCATGACACAAGTACTATTCTAACTTTGTTAATGCAACAAATTTCTATTTTTAAGGCGATAAATGCTGGATAAGTTGGTTATTTTTGAATTTCAATGAGTATCAGTTTACAAGGTTAGCAATCTATTATTTATCTATGTTTTTTGAAAGCGTTGACAAAACATTCAATTGAATGTTATAATAACTTTGGAAAAAATATCACAAACCAAGGAGGTAGGAAATGACTAAAAAATATATTGTTGTAGGTGGTGTTGCCGGTGGTGCTTCCGTTGCTGCTCGTTTACGCCGAATTGATGAACAAGTTCCGATTCAAATCTACGATAAAGGAGATGATGTTTCCTTTTCAAATTGTTGCTTGCCCAACTACTTTAGTGGAGAAGTAACAGACATTGAGGATTTGATTTTCTATAATCCTGCTAGTCTAAAACAGACTTATAACCTCGACGTCAAGGTCCGTCATGAGGTAGTGAAGATTCTTTCAGACGAGCACAAGGTCCTAGTGAAAAATCTGGAAACAGGTGAAGAGTTTGAAGACAACTATGATGCCCTGATTCTATCACCCGGAGCAAAAGCGATCTTGCCACGCTCTATCAAAGGAATTGACAGCGCTCATGTCTTTAGCCTGAAAAATGTGTCTGATGTGCGAGCGATTGACCAGCATTTGACAGTAGCCGATGCAGCCGAGGTCGTTGTAGTTGGGGGAGGATTTATCGGTGTAGAAGTGGCTGAATGCTTGAAAAAAGCCGGTAAAACCGTTCACCTAGTCGAAGCAAGTTCGCAAATTATGACACCTTTTGATGAGGACATGGTGCAGATGTTGCACAAAGAACTTCTAGATAATGATGTCAACCTCATTTTGGAAGATGCAGTAGAAGAGATTACAGCAGATAGTGTCCGTCTCTCTAGCGGCAAAAGTCTACCTGCTCAAGCCGTGATCATGGCAATTGGTGTCACTCCTGATGTCGGCTTTGCAGTTGCATCTGGCATTCAATTGGGTGAAACAGGAGCGATTGCGGTTGATGCGACCTATCAGACCAATTTACCAGATGTCTATGCGATTGGAGATGCGATTGAAGTGACCAATCGTCAGACAGGTAAGAAAATGCGTCTGCCATTAGCAGGTCCTGCCCAGAAGCAGGCCCGTAATCTCGCTGATGCCCTATCTGGTCAAGCACAGCCGAATCGTGGTGTGATTGGTTCGTCTTGTATCCGAGTTTTTGGATTGAATGCAGCAGCAACTGGTCTCAATGAAAAGAGCTGTCAGGCTCAAGGAATCGATTATCGCGTTGCCCTCGTGATTCCAAATGACCGTGTTGGTTTAATGCCAGATGCTTCACCAATGCACTTCAAACTGGTCTATGAAAACCCGACTGGTAAGGTTCTTGGAGCTCAAGCAATCAGCAAGGGTAATCCTGTCAAAAATATCAATGTCATTGCCACAGTCATCAGCATGGGTGGCTATCTAGAAGATCTGAAAGATTTGGAATTATGTTACGCTCCAGCTTTTTCTACGGCTAAGGATGTCGTGAATTTTGCAGGAATCGTTGGCTTGAACTACTTACACGGTGTGTACGAGCAGGTGCCTGTCACCAGCGTACGCAGTTTGGTTGACAATGGCGAATTTATCCTTGATGTTCGTGGGAAAGCAGCCTTTGACGCCGCTCATGTCAAGGGTGCTGTGAATATTCCTTTGGATGAAATTCGTGAGCGTCTGGATGAAATTCCAAAAGACAGAGCAGTCTACATTCATTGCCGGACTTCTTGGAACAGCTATTATGCTATCTGTGCCTTAAAAGGCTATGGATATGATAATATCATCAATATTCAAGGTTCTTTCTTGATGCTCAGCTATTATGAGTACTTCAAAGATCAGACGACAGGACGTGAGCCGATTGTTACAGGATATAATTTTGCTTAGTTATGTCTAAAGGATTATCAAAACTAGATGTGATTGCTCTCGTCATAGGCGCTGTGATTGGCTGGGGCTCCTTCTACCTGCCGGGAAATAAGTTTTTACCAGAAGCAGGAGTGCTTAATACGGCTATTGGGTTTTTAGTGGGTGGTGTTTTAATCTATGCTATTCAAGTCGGCTATCATACGATGATGTTTCAGCACCAGGAGCAAGGGGGAGAGTTTTCCTATACACTTGTCCATCTAGGGAAAAAACATGGTTTCGTGGTGGGCTGGGCACTCAGTTTTTGTTATCTTACTTTGATTTCCTTGAATGCAACAGCAGTTGTCTTAGTCTTAAAAGAGGTTTTAGGAAGTGTATCGTATGGCTATCTTTATACGATCGCAGGTTATCCTGTTTACCTGTCAGAGATTGGAATCGGAATGGGGATTATCTACTTGTTTTATTGGATCAATAAACGGGGATTAGTCCTTTCTATGACCTTTCAAAAAATCTTAATCATCTCTCTGGTAGCCACTGTTTTTCTATTAAGCATGTGGATGTTTTATCGCAGCGATAGACAGCAATTCTACCATCAATACATTGCATCCTATCACTTTGATTTTGCAGCAATTATCAGAGTGGTTGCTATCATTCCGTTCTTGTTTGTTGGATTTGATATTGTACCGCAGGTGATGACAGATTTAGGTTTTTCGATTAAAGTCGCGACGAAGGTTACCTTGCTTGCGACCACAGTCGGTGTCTTGATTTACAATCTGTTGAATCTGATGACCGCCTTTGCCTATTCGCCAGATCAGGCAAAGACTCTTGCATGGGCTAGTGGAAGTGCTGTTTTGACTCATGCAGGTTGGTTGGGTTTTGGAGCTCTATGCATTGCCCTATTTGCTGCAGTTGTAGGAGGCATCAATGGCTTTCTCATCGCAAGTAGCCGTGTTGTTGCTTCGCTTGCTCTGTATGAGTTATTACCGGGTCGCTATCAGCAAACAAACCAGTATCAAGTAGCAGAAAATGCCTTGAAATTTGTATCATTGATTGCGGCAGTACTCTTATTTTTAGGTCGTGAAGTCATTTTATATATTGTTGACTTATCTAGTCTAATGGCGGCTGTTACTTATGCCTATGTGTGTTTCATAAGTGCAGGATTAGCTAAGAGATTAGTTGATAGGCGCTTGAGTCAATTAGGCGTTGTCATTAGTTTCTTTTTTATCGGATTACTTCTTGTACCAGGGTCGCCTAGTCAACTAGGGAGTATTTCGATGGGGATTTTAGTTGGTTGGATATTGCTAGGGCTTTTGTATTTTAAAGTGACTGGCAATCGGAAATAAAAGAAAATTTAGGAGAATAAAAATGAAAAATCTCGAACGTACTATGGGAATAGTAGGGATTGTTGCTATTTTGCTCTTTGGGCATTATTACCTGTCATCAGATATGCTATTTTTCCGTTTGGTCATCGGTGCGGGTCTAGGTTATACCTTGAGTAGAGGGTATACAGGATTTGCAGGAAGTGTGAATCGTGCTTATCGAACAGGTTCTACGCGTCTCATGCGGACGATGATGATGATGTTCTTCATTACTTGTTTGCTCAGTGCAGCTTTCTTGTTTAATGTAGATGCTTCTACTTACGACCTATGGGTGAACCCAATTAATTGGGGCTTGTTGATAGGAGGAATTCTCTTTGGCTTTGGAATGACCTTCTCATCTTGCTGTGCTTCAGGTGTATTGACTGATTTGGTTACTGCTCTTCCTAGAGGTTTGTTGACCCTCATCTTCTTCTGCTTGGGTGTCTTTATTGGATTCCCTATTCAAAATAGTGCTTCTTGGATTCAAAAGTCATGGGTAACCAGTGAAACAGGTGAAAAGCTATACGGTGGTGTCTATTTACCTGACCTCTTCAAATTTGATGGGTTAGATGGTTACTTAGGTGCTCTTGTACTAACTGCCCTCTTGTGTCTTCTTGTTGTTTGGATGGCTCATCGCTACGAAGCTCGTCGGAAGCAGGCTGGGACTTATTCTGGTCATTTTGGTGAAAAAATCCAAGATATGGAGGTAAATGAAGTAGCAACTGAAGCACCAATTACAGCAGGAGATTGGTATGACCGCCTCTTTGTAAAAGCATGGTCTTTACGCACAGCGGCAGTTGTATTAGCGATTCTCTTCACATTATTGATGGGTGTGACCAAGGCTGGATGGGGAGCTAGTACACCTTATGGTCTATGGTTTGGACAAGTTTTATTGTTGTTTGGTGTTGATGCATCCAGTATTGCAAACTTTACGATGATGCCAGAAAAAGCTTTTACTACTCCATTTTTAGAACATCCGATTAGTGTTCAAAACTTGGGAATCGTATTTGGAACCATCATCTTCTTGCTAACATCAGGAACCTTTACAAAGGTCTGCAAATCAGAATTACAGATTTCAGGTAAACAGTCCTTATTCTATATTTTAGGTGGTTTCTTAATGGGATTTGGAACACGTTTGGCAAATGGATGTAATGTAGGAGCTCTCTTTACACCAATTGCAAACTTCTCTTTATCTGGTTGGGTATTCCTCATCTTCCTAGTGAGCGGTGGTATTCTTGGAAATATGGCTGCAAAAAAATGGAACGTATAAGATAGTTCGGCTCTTACTTCTACAAGGAAGTAAGAGTTTTTTTCAATCAGATAGCAAAAGATATGGTATAATCAATACTGTATAATAAATGGAAAAGGGGAGTAGTAGGAGTTGTGTTAGAAGACAGACAGTATATGGATCAGATATTTAAAGAATACGTGCGCATTGGAAAAGCCTTGTCTAGTGAAAAACGTTTAGAACTATTACACCGTCTTATTCATGGTCCAAAATCCGTTGAGCAGCTGGCTAGGATGACAGATATGAGTATTGCTAATACCTCTCGACACCTTCAAGTTTTAAAAGAGGCCAGTTTGGTAACATTGAAAAAAGAAGGGAAATATGTTTGGTACAGTGTCTCCTCTAATATGGTGGAACGGTTATTGCAGGATATTCATCAGATTAGCGAGGAACAATCACCGATGCTGGGATTTATTGAACAACAGTTTATTGCGAGTGATGATCAAATTAAGACTATTGATTTAGCAGAAGCAAAAAATAAGGTCTTTGCCCGTCAGGCACAGCTGGTGGACTTGCGGTCTGAAGTAGAATTTGAACTTGATCATGTTGAGGGAGCAGTTAACATTCCTTATGCGGTTTTAGAAGACAATTTAGAAAAATTGAATAAGGATAAGACAATTATCCTATATTGTAGAGGGATGTTCTGCACTTATGCTAATCAAGCAGCAGCTGTTTTAAATAAGAGTGGCTTCGAAGCTTATAGCGTCAATGGGACGCACTTTGACTGGAAACGAGATAGTCAGTAAATAATAGCAACATTGGTAAGAAATCAGTGCAAAGGTCTTGTAAAAGCTGTTTGTTAGTCAGCGATGTCTTATCTATCTATACTCTCAAAAAAGATACAAAAACTGCCTCAGCTGAAAAACTGAGGCAGTTTTGAGTGTTATACTAGTTCTTCTAATTTATCAACCAAGGAACCAACATAGGCGATGGTCTCTTTCAACGGTTTGTCAGTAGATACATCAACACCAGCATGTTGAGCCAATTCCTGTGCAGACAAGCTAGCACCTAACGAAAGGGTTTCCAGCCATTTTTCGACAACTGCTTCTGGATTTTCTTCCAGCTGCTTGGCCATGGCTGTACCAATCGTGAGACCTGCTGAATAGGTATAAGGATAAAGCCCAATGTAGTAATGTGGTTGGCGCATCCAAATAAGCCCTGCATCTTCACCGATTTCAAAGTCATCGCCCCAGAAGGCTTTAATCACATCCAATTTAATTTGGCAGAGAATATCACCATTGAGGTATTCATCATTGTCCAAACGAGTATAAACTTCGCGTTGGAATGCGGCTTCTAATAGATGAGTGACCATATTGTGGAAGTAGGTACGGCTAATTAATTCGCTGATGAGGTAGGCTTGGAAATCTGGATCTTGATTTTGTTTCAAGAGAGTGTTACACGTTAAGACCTCATTTGCAGTAGAAGGAGCTTCTATAAAATAAAGCGAAGGATCATAGTTTAAAATACTTTGTTTTTTTGCTAATTGGAAATGTCCTGCATGCCCTAATTCATGTGCAAGTACCAAGACCTCGTTCATCAAGCCTGTCCAAGATAGAAGGATGTAAGAAGGTCCATCATAAAGGGTTGCACAATAGCCACCAGTTGCTTTTCCTTCATTTTGAGCAAAGTCAATCCAGCGCTCATCGAAGGCCTGTTCAATCATCTTGACGTAGTCTTCTCCTAAGATACCGAGACAGTCAATCAAGAATTGTTTGGATTCTTCTGGCGTAATCCGCTGGTTGAAATCGGAAGGAAGACTGATTTTTAAGTCTGCATGGGTAATTTTTTCAAGACCATGAGCCTTTGCAACTAATTTGACATAACGGCGCATGTGTGGCGCTAATTCGTTCATAATCACATCGATTTGGCGGTCAAATAAGTCCCGCGAAACATTTTGACTGAACAGTAGATAATCAATCGTCGAATCAAAGCCTCGTAATTTGGCTTCAATTTGTTCATTTTTGATGTGTGAGAGGTAGTCAGCTGCTGTTGTATTCTTGTACTTACGAAGGGTAGAGTAAAAGCCTTCAGCTGCCTTGCGACGAAGCTCTGTATCATGGCTGATTTCATAATCATTTTCAAACAGCACGTAGCTATTTCCATAGGTTTGACCATTTACTTCGAGGTCGTCAAAGGTCATATCTTCAAATTTTGTCGTTTCATAATTGCGATAGGGTTGGCCAAATGTTGGAGCAAAATTCGCTAACAATTCTTCCTGCAAGGGGTGCAATTGATGCGGTTTTTGTCGTAAAATATCATTGATAAAACTAGTCCATTGTGGTTGAGCAGTGCTTACTTCCTGTAATAATGCTTCATCTAGTAGGGCAAGTTGGGTAGGTAAAAATGCGATTTTTGGAAAAGTAGAAGCAATGGTTACTTGATATTCATTAGCAAGAGAAGCCAGTTCTGGATTCATCTTATCGACATCCAGATTTAAGAAGGCATAGTGGCTCAGATTACTATCAATCGCACGAAGTGTCTCATATTCTTTAAGAGCCTTAATAATCACTTCAAGAGAAGTCAAGTTGTCTTTGTAGGCCTTTTCAAATTGTTCAACTTGCGTTTTATAAGTAGCAAGACCTTCTTGGTAAGCCTGATGAGAAGGATACATAAGAGAAGTATCCCAGGTTAATTGCACATCAATTTCTTGACGTTTTGGCATGGCATTTGTCATTTCATTTCTCCTTTTTCTATACTGAAAATATTATACCATATTCAGGAAAAAAACTTGACAAATTTCCATAATACTTGGATAATAGGAGTATAAAAGGGTTAGAAAACCGAAAGAAAGGAGCTTTTTATGCAAGTCATTAAACGTAGTGGAGAAGTCGTTGACTTTGATCCAGAAAAAATTTACCAAGCGATTATAAAAGCTGCTCGTACTGTCTATGTCATCGATGATACTTGGCGCCAAAACTTGGCTCAAGTCACTAAAAAAGTTGTTCTAGACTTGGAAGAAGCTCATACAGAGCGTCCAACAATCAGTATGGTCCAATCCCAAGTTGAACACCGTTTGATTGATGCAGGCTACATTACTATTGCAGAACACTATATTTCTTATCGCCTCCAGCGAGACCTTGAACGCAATGGTTACGGAGACCGAATTAATGTCCATCTGCGCTTTGAACAAGTACGATAATTAGAAAAAGCTATCTAGGGATGGCTTTTTTGTACTCACTGTCTCATGAATTTACGCTGAACAGGAAGTGTTTGAACTGACAAACTTGTTCTTGAAATTGATGCAACAACAAAAGGGTCAGATTATGACAAAAATTTTCGGTATCTATTTTACTTTGGATGAGAGAGAATAAGCATCAGCAGTTCATGCCTATCAGATTGATCAGATCTTGGTCTATGTTGAAAATGGACAGAAGATCTCTATTTAGTTGATTTCAATGAATTTTCGTGACAGTTTGCCCAATATTTTTGAACAGATTGAGCAAAAGACTTGCCAAGTTGTTTTTTTATGCTAAACTTGTTCTTGTAATAAATACAAGAACAGAAAGGGATTACCATGGATACGAAATTTTCTGTTGCCCTCCATATTTTAACCATGATTAGTGAAAGTAAAGAAGTCCTGAGTTCGCAAGCCTTGGCCGTGAGCGTTGGAACCAATGCAAGCTATATTCGTAAGGTTATTGCACTTTTGAAAAACGCTGGTCTAATTACGTCCCAGCAAGGTCGCTCGGGTTATCAGCTGGGTAAGGATCCTAAGGAAATATCCTTATTAGAGATTTATTTTGCCACTCAGGAAGTGGAGCATATCCGTCTTTTTCAAATTCACCAACATACCAATCAAGACTGTCCAGTTGGTCAGCATATCGAAGGTGCGATGACACCGATTTTTGCCAGTGTTGAACATCAACTGGAAGCAGAGTTAGCTCATCAAACCCTAGACAATGTGATCGAGAACCTTTATCAAATCGCGAAAAAAAGTCGTATCTGACCTGGGTGTCAGATTTTCTTAAAAATTAGATATACCTGTAATTGATACAAATACAAATAAAAAGAATAGCAAAGAGAAGTTTGAAAAAAGTCAAAGTTAATTGAGCTATTGTTTACCCAAATTTTGGACACACTGAAAAGAGGTCTTGAACCCTGATTTTTAAAATGAAGCAACGTTGAAACCATGTTGTTGTGCGTATCGAATAGCATCTTGAACAGACATTGTCTTGTCAGGGTTTCTGATTTCGGTTAAGCCTTGCAAGATTGGGTTGTAGTTTTCTTTCTTGAGAAGGACTTGGTAGATAGCTACTA
>NZ_JBFRYH010000036.1:0-21731 GCF_040984445.1 Streptococcus handemini | reverse complement strand
AAATCTTTGATAATTGTTTGATATTCCATTGTAAGTGATGGGATTTAGCGATATACTGTAAGTGGCTCATTTGGACTAACCTCCTGTTTGTTTGGTCACTTACAGTATAGTCCTTTTGGGCTTTTTATTGTATTCTGAGAGTAACTAGCACCACGAGTAATATATATAAAGTTATAGAACCAGCTTACAAAACTTCCACACTTTGATTGGTTGTTTTTGGCGAAAGGATTCGGTATGCACGAAAAAGTTGTAGAGCAGAGGCTAGTGAGTGAAGTGAAAAAGCGTGGAGGGATTTGTCCCAAATGGGTATCACCATCTTTTACTGGTGTGCCTGATCGATTGGTGTTTTTACCCAATGGCAAGTTTGGTATGGTGGAAGTGAAAGCCCCAGGCGAAAAGCCACGTTTGTTACAAGTGACAAGGCACAGGATGTTTGACCGATTAGGCTTCAAGGTTCATGTGCTGGATAGAATTGAGAAGATTGGAGAAGTGCTAGATGCAATTGAAACTACATGATTATCAAGAAGTCACCAAGGACTTCATCATAAGAACCCCTTATGCAGCAGTCATCTTAGACATGGGGATGGGAAAAACTGCCACAACCTTGTCTGCTATTAACGAGCTGATGTTTGACCGCTACGAAGTCTCAAAAGTCTTGGTGATTGCACCCCTGCGAGTGGCGAACACGGTATGGAGTGATGAGATTGAGCAGTGGGAGGAGTTGAAGCACCTACGCTACTCGAAAATTATCGGCACACCCAAACAAAGACAAGTAGCTCTTGAGACAGATGCGGACATTTACATTGTCAACCGTGAAAACCTTCCATGGTTGGTGGAACAATGCAGTCCTTACTTCAAGTGGGATATGGTAGTCATTGATGAGCTATCTTCCTTCAAGTCTTGGCAGTCCAAACGCTTCAAAGCCTTCATAGCTATGCGACCCTACATAAAGCGTGTAGTGGGATTGACTGGAACACCTAGTTCCAATGGGCTCATGGACTTATTTGCGGAGTTCAAAGTCATTGATGGTGGTGAGCGATTGGGACGTTTCATCGGGGAATATCGCAGTCGATACTTTGACGAAGGTCGTCGTAATGGCAATGTTGTCTATGATTACATCCCCATGGATTATGCGGAGAGCCAAATCTATGACAAGATTGATGATATTACGATTTCCATGAAAGCTATGGATTATCTGGATATGCCAGAGTTGATTTCAACCAAAAAGGTAGTTCATCTTACCAAGAAAGAGATGGCAGACTATAAGCAGTTCAAGAAGGAGTATGTCCTAGCTGACCTTGAGGATGGTGAGGTAACAGCTGCCAATGCGGCTAGTCTTTCAAATAAACTGGTACAGATGGCTAACGGTGCAGTCTACTCAGATGACCATCAAGTGGTGAGTCTCCATGACCAAAAACTCGATGCTCTCGAAGATATCATCGAAGCTGCCAACGGTGAGCCAGTACTCGTTGCCTATTGGTTCAAGCATGACCTTCTGCGTATCGAGGAACGCTTGGCAAAACTCAAAACGAAGGGAACAGTCCTTAAAACTGAGGAAGATATCCGTGAGTGGAATAAGGGGAAGATTTCTGTTGGACTTTTACATCCAGCTAGTAGCGGTCATGGACTGAACCTTCAAAAAGGTGGGCACCACTTGGTTTGGTTCGGTCTTACTTGGTCGTTGGAGTTATACCAACAAACCAATGCCCGTCTGTGGCGACAAGGACAACAATCTGAGACTGTGGTCATCCAACACCTTGGGACGGAAAACACCATTGACGAGGAGATTCTTAAGGCTTTAGAAAACAAAGATGCCCAACAAGCTCGGCTGATTGAAGCTGTTAAAGAACAGGTAGGAGGGATAGATGGATAAGGCAGAATACATATTGACACATTACAATACACTAAAGGGTGGTTTGGAAATGTTAAAGTACCGATTAGACAACTTTAAACCAGTAACGGAAAATGAGGTGATTGGTTCGCTAGTATTTGAACGCTCTGATGAACCTAAAGTCACAAGCACACCGACAAATAAACGGTCAGAAATGATTGCCCTAAGTTTTCGTGATAAGATGATCCAAGAAAACGAGGAACTCTTGTCAGACCTCAGTCAACGCTATATTCGTTTGGCAACTGACCTTGAAAACTTCGATATGGCGTTGAAGTTTCTTAAGGGAGAACTGGCTGTTTTTGTTCAGTTTCTGCTTAAGCCAGAGTGTAATTGGGATAGCTTGATGCGAGAGTTTCACATTAGTCGAAGTACTGTTAGAAACTGGCGGCGAAAGGTCTTAGACCATGTTAGGGCAGTTTATCTGAAAATGGGATTTTCTTTGGAAAAGTAACCAGCTCTTGACCTCTCCCTGACCTAACAATAACCTCTCCCTGCACTAAGTGTGACCTAACATTGACCTCACTTTGTAAAAATTTGTGGTAAAATTGTAAGTGTCAAAAAAGATAAAAAATCTTCCAGTAATGACTGGCTATATCCCGCCTTTATAGGAAGCAGGCAAACAAGCAAAATAAACTTAAAGCCTAGCCAAGCGGTTGGGCTTTTTGCGTGGAGGAAAATATGATTTATACTAGTGAACAAGTATCCCACGGTCACCCAGATAAAATCTGTGACCAAATTTCAGATGCCATTTTAACAGAGTGCCTACGGTATGATAAGAACAGTCGAGTGGCTGTTGAAACATTGATAAAGGATAACCAAGTGGTTGTCGCTGGAGAAGTCTCAACCAAGCACTTCTTCAACCTTGAAGAGATTGTCAAAAAGGTTCTTGAACCTTACGGCATGACCGATGTTATAGTGACCAATCTTCTCGGTGTTCAAAGTCCAGACATTGCTCAAGGAGTAGATTCTGGTGGTGCTGGGGATCAAGGGATTATGTTTGGTTATGCGACAGATGAGTCCCCAGAGTTCTTACCACTTCCTTATGTGCTAGCAACTCGGGTGCTAGAAAGACTACAAGCTCTAAAATCTCCCTATCTGTTGAGCGATGCCAAAGCTCAAGTGTCTTATGACTACGACAAGAAACGGATTGAAACTTTCCTCGTTTCAATTCAACATACTGAGACGATTAGTAGGAGAAAACTCAAGGCTATTGTGAAACGAGCCATGAAGGAAGTCGCTAAAGCTTATAAGCAGAACCTTGATTTCAAAGTGCTTGTCAATCCGACAGGTCGTTTTGTCTTGGGTGGATCGTACGCCGATGCTGGTGTCACTGGTCGCAAGATTATCGCAGATACCTATGGTGGCTTTGCCCATCACGGTGGTGGAGCTTTCTCTGGGAAAGACCCAAGCAAGGTTGACCGTTCTGGTGCCTACATGGCTCGAAAGATCGCCAAGGACTTTGTTCGAGAAGGGTATGCGAAACGTTGTGAGGTGCAGTTAGCTTATGCGATTGGGAAGAAGCATCCAGTGTCGGTATCTGTTGATACATTTGGAACAAGTAAAGGATATACTGATAGGGATTTGGGCGATATGATTAGACTTCGTTATGATCTAACTTCAAAGGGAATCATTGAAGAACTTGGTTTGTTAGAGGTTGATTACAACCTGACGTCAAGCTATGGGCACTTCACCAAACCTTACCTTCCTTGGGAGCAGTAAGATGCCAAGACGACCAAGCACTCCTTGCAAGCAGAATGGCTGTCCTAACCTTGTGGCTTACGGAAACAAGTACTGCGAGGATCACAAGGCTAACCATGCACTTGATGCCAAGTCAACCAAAGCTAAAGGTTACAACGCACGTTGGAACAAAGCACGGCTTCGTTACCTTAAGGTGCATCCGCTCTGTGTTTTCTGTCAACGGAAAGGTCGACTGACCAAAGCAACAGTGGTTGATCACATCACTCCCCACCGAGGAGACCAAGAACTCTTTTGGAATTCATCCAACTGGCAAGCTCTCTGTAAATCCTGTCATGACAGAAAGACCAAAACGACTGACCGATATGTGGAATATACGTATTGGTTCTAACAAAAAAAGTCACCAATTGGTGACTAAAATAAATCTGAATGAGATCCAGTTCGTGAAGCTGTTAGAATTAACTGTCCTTTATCAACGGCATAGACCAAGAGCCAATCAGGTTCGATGTGGCATTCTCGAAATCCTATGTAGTTTCCAACTAAAGCATGATCTCTATGGGCATCATTGAGAGGTTCTTCTCTTTGTAGCATATCTAGTACAGATTCTAGCTTTTTGAGATTGAGTCCACGTTTCTTTGCACGTTTGACATCTTTACGAAATTGAGTAGTCGTGACGAGTTGTAACATAGATTACTCCTCGTCTAGGTCAGTCATTAATTCAGAGAAAGAAGCATAGGATTGCTTGGCTACGTTGCCAGCCATGATTTGACGAGCTTCTGCCATGGCCAGTTCAGTCTCTCTGTTATAACGAGGTTGTTTAATCTGAAAAGGGAAACCACCCTCCATGATAGAAGTGTTTAGAAAGATGTTGATAGCATCTGTAACAGAAATACCAAAGCTATTGAAGAGAGCTTCAGCCTGAGCTTTTTTACTTGGTTCAATTCTAAGGTTGATGTTTGCAGTTTTAGCCATTTGAGTGTCCTCCTATTTTTCTTCAATTGTATCACTAATGTTTAACAAATGCAATTAAAAGTAGATTTCAAAGTATTGGGGTAGGGGTATGAAATCTCTAAAACACGAACGTTAAAAGACCGACGCCCCCTCAAACGTGTATTTTCGCAAAATTCGTTAAAGGGTACATCACATGAACTAGAAGTTGGTGTCAAGCCTTGAAATAACTACTTTTTAGCTTGGGGCATTATCGTCTTTGGATTACAAAAAAAGGTGATTTTTGAATGAAAAATGGACTGAAAAACATAAAAAACAAGCATTTTAGATTAAGGAGAGAAACCTATGGACGAAAATCAACGTAGACAGATTTGGAATCTACGAAGCGAAGGATTTAGCTATGGAAAGATTGCGACTACGCTGAATATGTCTTACAATTCTGTAAAGAAATATTGTAGAAGATTTCCTGAGTTAAAGGGCTATGGAAATATCGTGAAGCAGATGTTTGACGAAGGAAACGGGAAGTATTGCAAGCAATGTCATCAGTTGTTGAAGCACCATTCCAAGGGTAGACCTAAGAAATTCTGTTCAGACTATTGTCGAAAAACTTGGTGGAACGCCCACTCTGATGAACACGACAAAACTAAAACTGCATATGAAGCATTGACTTGCCAGAACTGTGGTAGGTCTTTTTTGTCCTATGCCAATCCAAATAGAAAGTATTGTAGCCACGAGTGCTACATTCATGTCCAAGTACAGTAGCAAAAATATCGACTATATCACGGACCAAAACGTTTATGATTATCGAAGCATAGGAAGTATTGGGAAGGGTTATGATTCGATTACGGAATTACATTTCAATGCCTTTAATGGCACAGCACGAGGGACTGAAGTATTGATACAGTCTTCTTTAACAGCGGATAAGGAAGATGTGGCTATTTTGTCTCTTCTCTCACGCTATTTCTCAAATCGAGGGATTAAGAAAGTTGATTTGCTCTATAATGCCAATGAAGCAGCAAGCCGTGGCTATTCTTATCGCTTAGTTGAGATTGCCTTTATTGACAATGAAGAGGATATGGTGATTTTTGAGAAAAGGAAGGAAGAAATTGCGAAAGGGCTTGTTTCAGCCATTGCAGGAGTTGAGGTCAAGACCGAGTTACCATCTTCTCCCAGGCTTTCTAGCAAGAACACCTCCTCTTCAGTCAAGTCTCGCTATTTTGTTGGTGACAGTGTTCGTGTGCTTGGTCATGCGACGCATTATCAAACGGGTCAAGTTATTTCAGGCTGGGTCAAAGGGAAGGTGTATAAAATCCTCCAAGTCAAAGCAGTAAAGCAATCAAGAAGTCAGACGGCCTATCTGCTTGAGGGAATCAAGTCTTGGGTACTGGAACAGGATGTGGAAGGGACAAGCCTTGGGCATTCTGAACAGACTTACACAGCACAAAAAGGCGATACCTATTATGGCATCGCACGCAAGTTTGGACAGACCGTGGGCGGCTTATTATCTCTAAATGGTCTAAAGAAAACAGATATTCTAAAAATTGGACAAACCCTAAAAGTCCATCAAAGTTCTGCTTCAACGAGTAGCCTTCCAACCAGTATGGCCAGTCGAGTAGTTGCCTCAGCTCTATCTAAGGTTGGACAGAAAGTGACTGTACCCAGTAACCCTTATGGTGGTCAGTGTGTGGCTTTGGTGGATAAAATTGTACAAGAATTAACGAATAAGAACATGTCTTACACCAATGCGATTGACTGTCTGAAGAAGGCAAAATCCAATGGCTTTCAAGTTGTATACGATGCCTGGGGAGTTAATCCCAAAGCTGGTGATTTCTACGTTATTGACACAGTAGGACAACCATTTGGTCATATTGGGATTTGTGTGACGGATTCAGATGGAAAAAGCATCGATGGTGTGGAGCAGAATGTGGATGGTTATTCAGATCTTAACAAGAACGGCATCAATGACCAATTGGAAATTGGTGGTGGCGGTATTACTCGACGTGTGAAACGAGTCTTTATGGCAGATGGTTCACTCTACGATGCGTCAGGGACTGTGAAGCTTGGTAAAGTCGTCGGTTGGTTTAGAATTTCATAACTCTTTACAGATCCTGGTAGAAACATTAGACTGAAGCAGGTAGTTTCATTTTACCTGTTTTTGTAGTATAATACAGTTTGTAGAAAAGTGAAGACGGTGGCTCCTGAAACCGAAAGAGAGGTGATGCCTATGGGCAAATCATCAAAATCTGACGGAAAGGAGGAGCACTCTTTTGACCGCATTTGAAGTCGTACAGACTATCTTAGGTTTTGGTAGCTTTACCATTGCTTTGATTGGCTTGTGCTATAAAATCTTCAAAGACAAGGACAAAAAATAATCCGTCCCCACTTTTGCGCGAGTAGGACGGATTATATCTGAAATACGAGCCACCGTCTTTTTAACGGTTCTACATTGGAGTTGAGTTGGTAGCTCAGCTCCTTTTCTATTTCATTATACCATACTCTATCATTATTTCAAACAATCATGTCATTTTTTCAGCCTGGTGGGAACATCAGGCTTTATTTTTTTGATTTTTTCTAAAAACTGCGGAAAAATTTCTCTCAAATCTACCTAGTAAGGTAGAAAAGTAAAAATAATGTTAGTTATTTTGGACTAAAACCTTCAAAACTGTACCTAGTAGGTGAGGAGGAATGTAATGAAACTAGAACAACAGTCTGCCATTAGGCAATTACGTCAAGATGGTTTAGGCTACAAAGCTATTAGCCACAAACTTTCTATTTCTGTAAATACGATTAAATCATTCTGTCGCAGAGAGGGATTGATATCACAAAAAACAAATACAGCTAAGATATCATGCGATTATTGTCCAGTTTGCGCAAAGTCTTTGACGCATATTTCTGGAAAGAAGAAAAAGAAATACTGTTCAGATAGATGTCGTATGAAGTGGTGGAATACTCATCAGGAGAAGGTCAAGAGAAAAGCTTTCTCTAATCAAATCTGTGTTGGTTGTCTACATTCGTTCACTTCTTATGGAAATCAGAAGAGAAAGTATTGCTCGCATCATTGTTATATTACAGATCGATTTGGAGGACGTAATGAAGACAGAGCTTTATCAAAATGAACTGACTTACCAACTAGTTATGAATCAAGCTCATCAATTGTTGGAAGGGGAGCTTATTACTCAACAAGAGTACGAGCAGTTTCAGAAAACAATCCTTCAAAAATGTCAACCATTCATTAGCCGATTAGTGGGCTAAATACTGGATAAATCTTTTAGTTAGAGGGAATATGTAGTCGGAAAGGAGTTGTATCAAATGAAGACAATTACAAAAATTCTAAAGCCCTTTTCTCCATTAAAATCTAAAGGAAAAGTAGCAGCCTACATCCGTGTTTCACATAGTGATTTGGAACATTCATTTTCAAATCAGGTCAGCTATTATAATGACTTGATTCAAAAGAAAATAGAGTGGGAGTTTGCAGGAGTCTATGCGGATTTCGCTATAAGTGGAAAGTCTCAAAAAGGTCGACCTGAATTTCAAAGACTTATCAATGATTGTCAGAAAGGCAAAATTGATTGTATCTTGACCAAGTCCATCTCACGGTTTGGTCGAAATACTGTAGAGTTACTTGAAACAGTACGAGAGTTGAAAAGTCTCGGAATTGAAGTATTGTTCGAAAAGGAAAATATCAGTACCATGTCAGCTGATGGTGAGTTACTATTGACCTTGTTAGCATCCCTAGCTCAAGAGGAGTCAACTTCACTTAGCCAAAATATCAAGTGGAAAGTAAAGGAACGCTTCAAACAAGGATTACCCTATATTCCTCAAGCTATTTATGGCTACCGCTGGAATGGTAAAGAATATAGTATTGAACCACATGAAGCTGAAATCGTGAGAAAGGTTTTTACGTGGTACTTAGATGGACTAGGTGTTCCGGCTATAGCTAAAAAGCTCAATGGCATGGGCGAAACTACTCGATTAGGGAATGAGTTCACAAAAAGTATTCTGTATGAATTCTTCAAACAAGAAGCCTACTTTGGACGATTGGTCTTACAGAAAACTTACCGAGAAGATTTCAATCATAATCCAAAACGAAACACCGGTCAACGGACGAAATACATCGTAGACAATGCCCATGAAGCTATTATCAGTAAGGAACTCTTTGACAAAGCTCAAACTGAAAAGAAAAATCGTTCAAAAGGACGGTGTTATCGAAAAAACTATGATAATGCCCTTTTTAAAGATAAGGTCTTTTGTCAGCAATGCGGACGAGATATGCTTATCACAAAGGAGAAGAGGTTTGGCTATCGCTATAATTGTCGCACACGGCAGCAATACGGTACATCAGCTTGCCCAAGTAAAACATTGTCAGAGCGTCGATTGGTACAAACGGTTAAGGAACAACTGGGTGATTGTCTCGGTAGTATTCAAAAGGTTACGTTTGATTCTAGTTCAAATCAAGTCACACTCTATTTTTACGACGACAACATTCAAACACTAATACTTAAGCGAGGACAATTGAAATGAAGAAAGTCATTACTATTGAACCTGCTAGACCTGTTCGTCAAGTGGAAGAATCATCAATATTCACTAGGCGAAGAGTTGCAGGCTATGCTAGGGTATCAACTGACCATGAAGAACAAGCGACATCGTACGAAGCCCAAATGAAGTACTATACGGACTACATCAATAGCCGAGTAGACTGGGAGTTCGTTAAAATGTATTCGGATGAGGGTATCACTGGAACCAATACCAAATCTCGGACTGGTTTTAAAGAAATGGTCAATGATGCTTTAGCTGGAAAGATTGACCTCATCATTACCAAGTCTGTCAGCCGTTTTGCCAGAAATACTGTAGACTCCCTATCTACTGTTCGCAAGCTGAAAGAGCATGGAGTTGAGATTTACTTTGAGAAGGAAAATATTTGGACATTTGATTCAAAAGGTGAACTTCTCATTACGATTATGTCGAGCTTGGCACAGGAAGAAAGTCGCTCCATCTCAGAGAATGTCAAATGGGGGAAACGTAAGCAGTTCGAACGAGGGAAAGTCAGTATTCCCTTTAAGAGTACCCTTGGTTTTGAACGTGGGGAACATGGGGAGTTAGTGGTGAACCAAGAAGAAGCCAACCTAGTTCGCCATATTTTCCATGAATTTCTAAGTGGAAAGAATTGTAACCTCATAGCAAAGTCATTGACAGAGCAAGGAATTCCTACGCCAATGGGAAAGACAAAGTGGACGTTTGGAACAATCAAGCGGATTCTGCAAAATGAAAAATATAAGGGAGATGCCCTTCTTCAGAAAACTTTTGTGACAGATTTTTTAACAAAATCTACCAAGGTTAATGAGGGAGAACTTCCTCAGTACTATGTCGAGAACAACCACGAAGCGATTATTGAAAGAGAAGTGTTCGAGTTGGTTCAAGCAGAGTTTGTCAAACTAAAACAACGCAAAAGTTCCAAGACACTCTTTTCAGGAAAACTCATCTGTGAAACATGTGGTTCAGCTTTTGGTAGTAAGGTCTGGCATTCTAACAGTAAGTACCGACGTGTCATCTATCGGTGTAATCATAAATATGATGGAGACGAAAAGTGCGAGACTCCCCATGTCACTGAAAGCGAAGTCAAAGATTGGTTTATTGAAGCAGTAAATCAGTTGGTAAGGAATAAGCAGGAGATTCTGGCTAATCTGATGGTGCTATTTGAAATGGTACAAGATACATCTCAATTGGACGGTGAGAGTTCAAGACTTGAACAGGAACTTGGTGAGTTGACTAGTCAGGTAGAGCAACTCATCCGTTACAATACTAAAATGGCTCAAGACCAAACAAGCTATCAAAACACCTATAGCAAGTTAGCGAGTCGGTATGAGGAGACAAAAGACAAGCTTGAACGACTAAAAGCTGAGAAAATGGATAAACAAAACCGAGCAGTAAGGGTCAAGAATTTGATTGATATCCTTATTCATCAGCGACATCTTCTAACAGATTTTGATGAAAAACTTTGGCATACGATGGTTGAGCAGGTCACTATTACCAAAGAGAAATCAGCTATTTTTACTTTCAAGAGTGGTCAGAAAATCATTATTTGATTTCTTGATCACTCTTTATTTTTTTTGAAGAATAGTTATACCTAGGCTGATAAGTCATTTATAAAATTGAGAATTTTCGTTCTCCAATATGGTATAATGATACTTGAATTGATATTCAATGAAAACCAAAGCGGTTCTGTCAATAATTTTGTGTAAATAGACAGTAGAAATTTGAATAGTTATTCAAAAAGACTTTCCAGTGTATCTTGGCATTCTAAAAATCCTCTTGCTTTTCGGTAACTGGTTGTTTCCTGATATTCGTTGAATTGCGTGACTAAGAAGCGCTCAACAGAGGTCATTTTGAAAGACAGGCTTCTTTCTTAATTGCCTCTTGATGAGCTGATTCAGGTTTTCAATCATAGGAGTTGATTAATCGCCTCTTCTAGCTGTTGCGAAAGAACTCATCTAACTGAAAACCAGCTGATGTTAGTTCTTCGATAAGAGATGTGATAAAATAGGTCATGGGATTAGCTCCTTTTTGCTATACTCTAATAAAGAAAAAATTGATTTAGGAGGATGTTATGTATATACAACAGATTAGAAACGCTACAATTAAGATTAAGTTTGCGGGTACTATTTTTTTAATTGATCCATGGTTTCAGGATAAAGGAACTGGATTTTCAGCCAAAGCTATTCGTCCAAATATGTTGAACGTTAAATGCCCAATGAACGAATTGCCAGAATCACCTGAAAATATTCTAAAGGATGTTGATTATAATCTTGTATCACATCTGCATTTTGACCACTTTAGTGCGGACTATCTTCCAAAAAATATCAAGATTATCGCTCAGAACAAGGAGGATGCAGATGAAATTAGATCTATGGGATTTAATAATACGAAATGTTTTGATGAGGAGTCTATTGTAATTGGAAATGTGACTATCCATAAAATAAAAGCAGTACATGGGGAGAATACAACAATTGTTCAAAAGATGGGTGAAGCTTGCGGCTATGTATTTGAAGCCAATGGAGAGAAGACGCTGTATGTTGCTGGAGATACAGTATATTGCCAAAATACAAAAGAAGCAATCGATCAATACGAACCTGATGTTATTATTTTGAACTGTTGTGGGGCTACCACACCTATAGGTAGGTTGCTTATGGATTTATCTGATATTGAAAAAGTCTGTACGGATGCTCCTAATGCACAAGTGATTGCTTCACATCTTGATAGTGTTAATCATGCTTTGATTACCAGTGATGATGTAAGAGAATTTAAAGTGGAGAAGAATCTCTCCCAACTTGACATTCCGCATAACGGAGAGATAATAGAATTATAAATTTCTTTTATAGTATGGGACGGAAGTTACAAGCTGATTGAATGCTAATTCTTAAATGTTACTAGAAAACTTTGATAGCGTGATACAATAGCTAGAGTATTAAAGTATTGTAAAATCAAGGGTTTAGGAAATCGTTAAAAGATGTGACCTGGAACAATTAAAAACGAACGATTTAGTTGTGGAATAAGTAAGGAAACTAGCTTGACCACGAGATAGCAACAAGCTTCTGAACAAGAGCAACTTTAGTTGCTTTATGAAGAAATGGATGCACCCCCTTTTGACAGCTTGCACCCCCCTAGAAAGGAAAAACCGTAAATTGTATTACAAATTTCTACTATTCGACCTTGACCATACCTTGTTGGATTTTGCAGCAGGGGAGGAAGTGGCTCTAACCCTGTTTTTGGAAGCTATGGAAGTAAAAGATATGGCGAGCTTCAAAGCCTATTATAAACCGATGAATCAGGCTATGTGGAAGGATTTGGAGCAGGGTAAAATCAGCAAGTCTGACTTGATTAACACACGCTTTTCTTGTGCCTTTGCCCATTTCGGCCGTGAGGTGGATGGCCGAGAAATGGCGCTTCTGTATCAAGAGTATATCAGTCAGCAGGGGCAGACCTTTGATGGGGCTGTTGAGTGTTTGCAGGAGCTGACAGACTTAGGCTACGAGCTTTATGGTGCAACCAATGGTGTGACCTACATTCAGGAAAATCGGCTTGCGCACTCACCAATTCAACCATTTTTCAGGGAAATCTTCATTTCTGAGCAAATGGGAACGAAAAAACCAGAACCTCTCTTTTATGAAAAAATAGCAGAGCAGATTACAGGTTTTACCAAAGAAAGAGCTTTGATGATTGGCGATAGTTTGACGGCGGATGTAAAAGGGGGCAACAATGCAGGAATTGACACCGTCTGGTACAATCCGCAGGGTCTAGAAAACCATACCAGTGCCAAACCAACCTATGAAGTCAGAAATTATCAAGAATTGCTAGCCGTATTACAAGCCAATCAGTAGGAGAAGAAAAATGACCAACAAATCCTTGCATGAAATTCGTGTTTTTGAAAATTTTGAAATGGTATCATCTGAAAAAGGTCATGTGGTTGTGACGACTGAAGTGGTGGAAAAGTCCTTGAATTACTACGGCTTTGCTCACGGTGGCTACCTCTTTACCCTCTGTGATCAGATTAGTGGCTTGGTTGCGATTTCGACAGGAGCTGACGCCGTAACCCTTCAATCAAGTATCAATTACCTCAAGTCTGGTAAGCTAGGAGATACCCTTTTGATTGATGGTAGATGTGTGCATGACGGACGAACAACCAAGGTAGTAGATGTGACCGTAACCAACCAAAAGCAGGAAGAAATTGTCAAAGCAACCTTCACCATGTTTGTGACTGGTGAACACGAAAACCGCTTGTAGTAATAGCGATAGAAAGCAGGTTTTAAAATGAGAATCAGACCCATTTTATTCAGTCTCTCCTTGTTAGCCCTTGTGGCTTGTTCCAAACCAACAGTTGGACAAGAAAAATCATCCACTACGGTGCCAAGTACACAGGTTGCAGAGGAAAGCAAGTCATCAACGGCAGAAGCATCTCAAGAAACAAAAGATTCAGCTACGCAAGAGACCTTTAATGGTTCTTATTACAGTGTACAGGGGAAATATGGTGAAATCATTATTGTGAATAAAAAACATCCCCTCGCTAGTGATTACAATCCTGGAGAAATGCCAGAAGCAGTAGCTGCTTTCCGGGAGTTGGTAGCGCACATGCACTCTTTGGGCTATGATGTCTCAACGACCAATTACAGCGGTTTTCGTTCTTACGATACGCAAGCAGGCTTGTACCAATCTTATGTGGCAAATGACGGTAAAGAAAATGCAGACCGTTATTCTGCAAGAGCAGGCTACAGCGAACACCAGACAGGCTTAGCCTACGATATTTTAGACAGTAGTGGCGCTCTTTTAACAGAACCTAGCGCAACCAAATGGCTAGCTGAGCATGCTCATGAATATGGCTTTATTGTCCGCTATTTACCAGATAAGGAAGACAGTACAGGCTACATGGCTGAATCCTGGCACATCCGCTATATCGGACAAGAAGCGAGCGACATCTACCAATCCGGTCAAACACTGGAAGAATACTTTGGCGTGCCAGGTGGGGATTATGAAGACTAGGGAGTGTAAAATATTTCTATACAATCGTTAGTGATCGATTCGTACGATATGAGGAATATCATGCTTTATAAGGATTCAGATGATATTGTCAGAAGCGACAGATAAGCTGGATATATTTTTATCAGAGTAATGCACAATTGATTAGAAATTGTGGTATAATAAATAAAAAGTAGATGGTAAAGACAATGGGAAATTTGTTTGATGATTTAGGAAAAAATCTCGGAGATTTTGCGAATAACGTTGTGAAAGAGACAGGAAAAACGTTAGATAATTCTGGAAAAGCTCTATCAGATGTGACTAAACAGGCTAGCAAAGCAGTAGGAGATGTCGTGTCAGAAGCAGGAAAGGTCGCTGGCGGGGCTGTTAGTCAAGTCGTGAAAGTTGCTGAAGACGTGGGGGATACTCTTTTTAATCAAACGGTTGAAATCGAAGAAGAGTTTGAGCTTTTGGACGCTCCTGAGGAAGAGCTTCTTGATTTAAATACCTTTGAACTGAGTCTAGTTCCTCAGAAAGAACTGACGATTGATGTCACAAAAAAAGAATTATATAACTATGATTTTGGATCCTATGCCCTTGCTCCTCTTCAGGAAGTTGCGAGTCAAATGACAGTAACAAAGGCGGTAACAAAACTCCCTAGTTTGGTAGAACAAGCACATAAATTGATTTCTAAACAAGATGCCGAATACGTCGCAACATTTTCCAAGGAAGCAAGGAAGAAACTGGATTCTGGTGAGTGGTCGTGGGGTCTCAAAAAGCAAACCCGAGAAATGTATGGAGTGTTGCGAGATTCAAAATCAGGTCAAATACAAGAAATGGTCGGCTTGGAAAAACGCTCTTTAGAACAATTAGGTGTTAGCCCTGAGTTGATGGCTATGCAAGTAGCTTTAGAAAGTATCATGGAGCAAATTGAACATCTAAATAAATTGATGGAGAGAATTGAACAAGGGCAATATAACGATCGCTACGCAGGATTTTTTAGTGCAAGACAGCTAGTAGTCGAAGCGCTAGCGATGAATGATGAAGAAAGTCAAAAAAACCTCTTGTTATCTGCTGTTAAAATTAGCAATGAGACGATTGCAAAGCTGATGCTCTCTATTCATCAAGATGCCCATGACTTTATTGATCCGACAACAAATAGAGCAGATGCTATGCGTATTGATCATTTTTTACAAAACTCAATCGGATATTTAAATTCGTCTGTTCAGTTAAATGTAGTTGCTTATACTGCTTTAGGTGAAAAGGATGCCTTGTTAGGAGCTTTAGTAAACTATCAATCATTTATGGAACAAACCCTGTTAAGTCAAACTCAGTATGGGCATAGCTTAGCATGGAGTTTGGATAACTTCCGCTCAGGAAATGACGGAAATATTAGTCGTGTAACGATGACTGTGACAACTAAAATAGAAAGATTGGTACAGGCAACAAAGAGACTGTCTGTTTTGGAAGGAGAAAATAATGAGTAAATCAGAGAAAAAGTGTTCAGTTCCAGATTGTAAAAAAGCGGTGTTTGGACCAGGAGCTTTCTTCTGTGGAGAACACGAACGAGATTTTCAAGAATTTTTGAAAGGAGCAAAAGTTTTTGGAGGCGCTATCGTAGCTGCGGGGATGTTTATTAAGAAAATAGCTAAAAAATAGCAGAGATTATAATCAACAAAAAAGTAGGCTAGTCCTGCTTTTTTTGTTACAATAAATAAGATGAATGATTTGATTAGACACAAACTAGAATTACTTCCAGATAGCCCAGGTTGCTATCTACATAAGAATCAATACGGTAAGATTATTTACGTTGGCAAGGCAAAAAATCTGCGTAACCGCGTTCGTTCCTATTTCCGTGGAAGCCATGATACCAAGACAACGGCGCTGGTATCAGAAATTGCAGATTTTGAATTTATTGTGACGGAGTCCAATATTGAAGCCCTGCTCTTAGAAATCAACCTGATTCAGGAAAACAAGCCCCGCTACAATATCATGCTCAAGGATGACAAGTCCTATCCTTTTATCAAGATTAGCAATGAACGGCATCCGAGCCTGATGATTACCCGTCAGGTGCGTAAGGACGGCGGGCAGTATTTTGGCCCCTATCCAGACGTGGGCGCAGCCAATCAGACTTTAAAGCTTCTTGAGCGTCTTTATCCATTTCGTAAATGCAAGTTGCCAGAAAACAAATACTGCTTATATTATCATTTGGGGCAATGTTTGGCACATGGTGAGCACATGCCTAGTCGTGAGGATTATGCCCAAATGGCAACTGAAGTCAGCCAGTTCTTGACAGGGCATGACGACAAGATTGTCCACCAGCTTCAGGAAAAAATGCAGCTTGCAGCCAGCAATCTGGAATTTGAAAAAGCTGCCGAATACCGTGATATTCTTCAGTCTATTTCAACCTTACGCACCAAGCAACGAGTGATGGCCAAGGACTTGCAGGACAGAGATGTGTTTGGTTACTATGTCGAAAAGGGTTGGATGTGTGTACAGGTATTTTTTGTCCGTCAGGGAAAATTGATTGAGCGAAATGTCAACTTGTTTCCGTATTACAATGAGGCTGAAGAGGATTTCTTGACCTACGTAGGACAATTTTATCGAAATCAGCAGCATTTGATTCCCAAAGAAGTGCTGATTCCGCAGGATATTGATGAAGAAGCAGTCAAAAGTTTGGTCGGTGCCAAGATTGTCAAACCTCAGCGTGGAGAGAAAAAACAGCTCGTACAGCTTGCGACCAAGAATGCGCGTGTGAGTTTACAGCAGAAATTTAATCTCTTAGAGAAAAATCTGGAAAAAACACAAGGTGCGATTGCAACGATTGGTCAGTTGCTCGGTATTCCTACGCCAGTCCGAATAGAAGCCTTTGATAACTCGAATATCATGGGGACCAGTCCAGTTTCTGCTATGGTTGTTTTTGAAAATGGTGTTCCAAATAAAAAAGAATACCGCAAATATAAAATTAAGACCGTAGAAGGACCAGATGATTATGCATCGATGCGAGAAGTGCTCTACCGTCGCTATAGTCGTGTCCAGAAAGAAGACTTGACGCCACCTGATTTGATTATCATCGACGGTGGTCAAGGGCAAGTCAATGTAGCCAAGGAAGTCATTGAACAAGAGCTTGGTATGCGTATTCCCATTGCGGGTCTGCAAAAAAACGACAAGCACCAGACCCATGATTTGCTTTTTGGTAGTCCCTTACAGGTAATTCCCTTGTCGCGCAATTCGCAGGAATTTTTCCTCTTGCAACGGATTCAAGACGAAGTACACCGTTTTGCCATTACCTTCCATAGGCAGGTTCGGTCAAAAAATTCCTTTTCATCTAAGCTAGACGGGATAGAGGGTCTTGGCCCGAAACGCAAACAGGCACTCCTCAAGCATTTCAAATCATTAACCAAAATCCAAGAAGCCAGTTTCCAAGAGATTGCAGAAGCAGGGGTCCCTTATAAAGTAGCCCAAGCGGTAAAAGAAAAGCTAAATGAGCAAGATTCAGCGTTGAAATAATCAACTTTTCATGATAAAATGAGTGGAAAGATGTATAGAATATTCATATGTAAAAGGAGACATCATGGCATTTGGAGAAGAAAAACACAAGAAAAATACATTTGAAAAAATCACCCTTTTTATCGTAGTAGTGATGGTGTTGGCAACACTAGCTGGTCTGATTTTACCAGCCATTAGTGCCATTAGGTAATCTGCGGGGCTAGGAGGACTCAATCCTTTAGCCCTTCTTTTATGAATAATAGCAAGAGGAAGAAATAGGTAAGAAAATGAGTATGTTTTTAGATACAGCCAAGATTAAGGTTAAGGCTGGTAAGGGCGGAGATGGCATGGTAGCCTTTCGCCGTGAAAAATATGTCCCAAATGGTGGACCTTGGGGCGGAGATGGTGGACGTGGCGGTAACGTCGTCTTTGTGGTTGATGAGGGCTTGCGTACCCTTATGGATTTCCGCTATAATCGCCAATTTAAGGCTGATTCTGGCGAAAAAGGCATGACCAAAGGCATGCACGGTCGTGGGGCGGAGGATTTGGTTGTCCGTGTACCGCAGGGAACGACTGTTCGCGATGCAGAAACGGGCAAGGTCATTACAGACTTGGTCGAGCATGGTCAGGAATTTATCGTAGCTCATGGCGGCCGAGGTGGTCGCGGCAATATCCGCTTTGCGACACCGAAAAATCCTGCGCCTGAAATCTCTGAAAATGGTGAACCAGGTGAAGAGCGGCATCTCGAATTAGAATTAAAGGTCCTAGCTGATGTAGGTTTGGTCGGTTTCCCGTCTGTTGGGAAATCCACCCTACTCAGCGTGATTACAGCAGCCAAGCCCAAAATCGGTGCTTACCACTTTACAACCATTGTCCCCAATCTTGGTATGGTACGTACCAAATCAGGTGAATCTTTTGCAGTAGCTGATTTACCAGGCTTGATTGAGGGAGCGAGCCAAGGTGTGGGACTTGGAACTCAGTTCCTCCGCCATATTGAGCGGACTCGTGTCATATTGCATGTCCTAGATATGTCTGCAAGTGAGGGACGTGATCCGTACGAAGATTATGTGGCAATCAATAATGAACTAGAAACATACAATCTTCGCCTTATGGAACGTCCACAGATTATCGTAGCCAATAAAATGGATATGCCAGATGCGGAAGAAAATTTGAAGGTATTCAGACAAAAATTAGCAGCCAACTATGATGAGTTTGATGAACTACCCCAAATCTTTCCAATCTCTGGCTTAGCACATCAAGGTCTGGAAAATTTATTAGAAGCAACAGCTGAATTACTGGACAAAACCCCAGAATTCCTTTTATATGACGAAACAGACTTTGAAGCAGAGGAAGCCTACTATGGATTTAACCCAGACGAGCCAGAATTTGACATTAGTCGTGCAGATGATGCAAGTTGGATTTTATCTGGTGAGAAACTGGAAAAACTCTTTACCATGACCAACTTTGACCGCGATGAATCTGTTATGAAATTTGCTCGCCAATTGCGTGGTATGGGAGTCGATGAAGCCCTCCGTTCTCGTGGTGCTAAGGATGGCGACATTGTCCGAATCGGCACATTTGAGTTTGAATTTGTGGATTGACGGGCTGCCACTCATTGATAGCGGAGCTATCTAATGAGTAGACAGCAGTCGCTATGGCGAACTGCCTAGCCCCTGCCTAACTTCGTTCAACCAGTAATACCAACTGGTTGAACTGCGTGTCGTGCGGAATGAGTGTTATCGGTATGAGAGGTTGGCAAAACCAGGGCTATACAAACTAAGTAAATGGGAGATTTTTATTATGGGAGATAAACCGATATCCTATAAGGATAAGGATGGGAATTTTGTTTCGGCAGCTGATGTTTGGAATGCAGAAAAATTAGAGGAACTCTTTAATAAACTCAATCCAAATCGCAAATTCCGACTTGAGCGTGAAAAAAAGAAGTAACAGATTAAAGAGTAAGAGCTGGGAATTTCCCAGCTTTTTATGCATTCAATCTACAATTCTTCCTTGCGAATTTCGGCCAATCCATGTTGATCCAGTAGGTAAACCTTATCGCAGACTTCTTTGAGAAAGGTGCGGTCATGGGACACAGTCAGGATTGCTCCTTTAAAATCCTGAAACAGTTGCCGTACTTGAGGTTGGGAAGTTGGTGAAAAATTTCGTGTTGGCTCATCGAGTAACAAGATTGGACTAGCTTCCAAGACCATTTTTAGTAGGAGTAGCTTGGCTTGTTGACCACCAGATAGAGAGGAAATGGGGTGGCGAGCCTCTTCTCGGCTAAATTGGAGACTAGCTAGATGAGTGAGGACTCGTTCCTCCTCTTTTTTATCGGGAGAATGTGTCAGAAAATCAAGTGGTGAAGTAGCTGCATCAAGCAGGTCTGGATAATTCTGGGGCATATAGCCAATCGAATAACTGGTTTCTTCTTTTAACATATGATAGATGTATTTGAGGAGACTGGATTTTCCAGTACCATTTACGCCGATAATTCCTATCTTGTCTTGAGCCAAAAAGCGAAAGTTGATGTTTGTAACTAAGGTTTTCGTGCCGACCTGCAATGAAACATTTGCCAGATTGATAATCGTCTTATGAGCAGGAAGAGGTTGGAGGTCTTTGAAGAACAAGTGAATATGATCTTCCTGAGTCGGAATCTCTGTCATAGCAGCTGCTTCTTTTTCATAGCGTTTTTCTTGAGCAAGGACAACTTTCATTTTTTTGGCAATCAGTCGCCCGGCTTCTGCGTCATGGGTAGTGCGAAGAGTATATTCGACACTTTGATGAATGCGGTGGTGGCGTTCCAGTTTCTTTTGATGTGCCAAACGTTCGTTTCTTGCCTGTTGAAGCTGCCGGTCAAATTGATCTTTTCGCTCCTCGGCATAGGTAGCGTAGTCCAGTGACTGGACAGTTGTTCGTGCTCGTTGGCGTTTTTTAATGCGTTCTAAATGGACGATTTTTGTAGCTGTTTGACCTAAAAAGGTTTCATCGTGAGAGACAAAGATTACCGTTTTGGGAGTTTGTTGGATAAAGTGTTCTAGCCATTTGAGAGTTGCTAAGTCCAAATCATTAGAAGGTTCATCGAGAAAAAGAATATCTGTTTCGAGAGATAGTTCTTTGATGAGTTGAATTTTCAATCTCTCTCCGCCAGACAGGGATGCTAAGGATTGAGAATCCGAGAAACGATCACTATCAAATTGCAATTCCTTAGCATAACGGTAGAGAGTGGTATAGTCAAGGTCAATTTCTCTTTGGCTAAAGAAATAATCGTTGAGCGATAGAGCTTCAAATTCTTTTGGAAATTGCTGCGGGATGTAGCTGTAATGAGTAAAGTCCCGATGAATTTCTCCTTTAAACTGAATGTAGGATTGAACCAACTCTTCCTTCATCATCCATTGAAGGAGACTGGATTTTCCGTTTCCCTCCTCTCCAATCAGAGCAACCTTATCCCCTCTATTCACTACTAGAGATAGGTCAGTCACCAAATCCGTCAAATCTTTTTCGTGGGTCATGGTCAAGTGTCTAATCTGTAACATACATCCTCCTTATAAAAAATAGCCCTACTTTAACTAGCAGAGCTGTGATTTCGTATCAAAAGATTCCTTTTAAAAAGAGGATAGAACTAAAAAGTCCACGCAAAAAAGGAGATACAAACCACCATCTGTCTACTAGGTAAAGTATGTCGGCACGTAAAAGACTGTAGCAAGGCTACTTCATTTTGCGTACTTAAACATTCACCAATAGACTTAGTTGTTCATATTTCCTTTTACCTCCGAATGTGTATACACTTACTTTATCATAGAAAAACAATTTTGTCAATCGCTTTTCATATGGGAGCACGACAAACGCATGAAACGGTCTTCGGCTTTTTTCTACCTCAAACACTTTTTTGATTTAAAGTAATCGTTTTAAATACTGGTCAAAGGATAGACTAAGGACATATTTCTTACGACGCATGCTCATTTTCTTTCCAAAATCCAACCGTTTTAGGACAGCTAGGCAGAATTTGTCCATCACATTCAAATTAAACGCTAACTGCTTGTTCAAAGTTTTATTCGCATCTTCTCGAAAAACAATATCTAATAACCAATGCATACTCTCTATCTGCCAATGACCTCGTACATAGTCGCATAATTCCTTCGCACTAACCTGACTACTCAAGATAAAGTAGCGTGTTTCTTCACCCTCTTGACTACTCTTGGTC
>NZ_JBFRYH010000035.1:0-21898 GCF_040984445.1 Streptococcus handemini | reverse complement strand
TTCTTTTTGGTGTATAATAGTGTTGCATCTCAGAGTCTTTCTAATTGTTGTTGTGGTGATTACAATTATATCTCTCTGAGATGTTTTTTAATACCCTTGACTGGCTAACTTCATTTTAGAACTTTCGTCAGAGAGAGCTTTGTGAGTCATTTTTCACTTTTTCAAAAAAATACTTGACAGCTATCAGATAGAGTGCTATATTATTAACTAGTTTAGGAACCAGTTAAGTAATTAACTGAGTTTATTATTAGTCGGATAGAAAACCGGTTAATAATCAGTAAAGGAGTTATGATGAAAGTAAAAAAGGTCATTCTGACAATGCTAAGCTTTGTTTCCTGTCTTGGTATTGTAGGTTGTAGCAAGGAGACACGCCAAAGTGAGCAGGGAATGAAAATTGTTACCAGTTTTTATCCTATTTATTCTATGGTGAGAGAAATAGCAGGTGAAGTTAATGATGTCCGTATGATTCAATCAAATAACGGAATTCACTCTTTTGAGCCCTCAGCAAATGATGTCGCAGCAATTTATGATGCCGATGTCTTTGTGTATCATTCAAGAACCTTAGAGTCTTGGGCTGGGTCACTTGATCCTACCTTGCAAAAATCGACGGTTAAAGTGATTGAAGCTTCTCAAGGAATGAGTTTGGACAAAGTACCAGGCCTAGAAGATATGGAAGTTGGTGAAGGGACAGATGAGAAAACTCTCTATGACCCGCATACTTGGCTAGATCCTGAAAAAGTTGCTGAAGAAGCCCAGATCATTTCTCAAGAACTATCCAAGGTTGATCCTGCTCATCAAGATTTGTACAGGAAAAATGCTGAAAAATTAAGCCAAGATGCCCATGCTTTAACCAAAAAATACCAACCGATTTTTAAGAAAGTGTCTCAGAAAACCTTTGTCACCCAGCATACAGCATTCTCCTATTTAGCCAAGCGCTTTGGCTTAGAACAGTTGGGGATTGCAGGGATTTCTCCAGAACAGGAACCCAGTCCACGCCAGTTGGCTGAAATAGAAGAATTTGTCAAACATTACAAGGTGCAAACCATTTTTGTTGAAAGCAATGCTTCTTCAAAAGTAGCTGAAACTTTGGTCAAATCAACAGGAGTTGCCTTGAAAACCTTGAATCCTCTGGAAGCTGATCCAGAAAATGATGCAAGTTATTTGGAAAATTTAGAGGCAAATATCGCCATATTAGCAAAGGAATTAAAATAGATGAAGAAGAAATATATTATTGGTAGTGTTGCAGCCATTGCTCTTAGTTTATGTAGTTATGAACTCGGTCGTCATCAGGCTATTTCTGAAAAAGACAGTCATCGGGTAGCCTATGTGGATCAGAAAAGTTCTACAAATAATGTGGCAACAAAAGCTGAAAATCTGACTCCTGAACAAATTAATGCAAAGGAAAATATCAAAGCAGAACAAATCGTTGTCAAAATAACGGATCAGGGCTATGTTACATCCCATGGTGATCATTATCATTACTATAATGGGAAAGTTCCGTTTGATGCCATTATTAGTGAAGAATTGATAATGAAAGATTCTTCCTATCAATTGCAAGATGCAGATATTGTCAATGAGGTAAAAGACGGCTATATTATTAAGGTTAATGGAACCTATTATCTTTATCTGAAAGATCCAGCTCATACAACCAATGTACGGACCAAAGCAGAGATAGCTCGTCAACGCGAAGAGCACCTGCAAAGTAAGCTTGCTACGGGAGAGAGTCGCCAGTTTGTCTCTCAAGAAGTCAAGGCTGCCAGGGCACAAGGTCGTTATACGGCAGATGACGGATACGTCTTTAATCCGACAGATGTCATTGAAGATACAGGTGATGCTTTTATTGTTCCTCATGGCAATCATTTCCACTATATTCCTAAGAGCGACTTGTCTCCAAGTGAGTTAGCAGCTGCTCAGAATTATTGGAATAGTAAAAAAGGTGACGGAAGCAGTCCGTCCTATGCTCAGGCGGGGAACGGAAGCAATACAAGCCAATCAAGCTCAGAAGGTCAGGAAAATATTTTAGGCTTGCATACAAGTAAGCAGCGAGCTTCGTCACTCTTCCAATTATTACAAGAACTCTATGCAACTCCTCTTAGCGAGCGCCATGTAGAAACAGATGGCTTGGTCTTTGATCCGGCACAGATTACCCGTCGGACAGAAAGTGGTGTTGTGGTGCCGCATGGCGATCATTTCCATTTTATTCCTTATTCCCAAATGTCAGCTTTGGAAGCTCAAATTGCACGAATGATTGAGATTGGGAAGGCTATCACGGCAGATGAGGAAAGTCCACAAGCGAATATTGGCACTGTTTCATCATCTAATAATTCTCAGTCAGAAGCACCTATTGCTTCTTTGAATCATGCTGTTCAGAAACCTTCACAGGAAACAACGACAAAGAAAACACCATATACCACCGATGATGGCTACGTTTTTAGCCCGACAGATGTGATTGAAGATACAGGTGATGCCTTTATCGTTCCTCACGGCAATCATTTCCACTATATTCCTAAGAATGACTTGTCTCCAAGTGAGTTGGCAGCTGCTCAGAAGTATTGGAACAGTAAAAAAGTAGGAATTACGCCATCTCAACCACAATCGGGAGTGAGCGATGGACATGGCGCGCTTCCGTATTTACCAGAAGGTCCACAAGCTGGCATTATTGGAATTTCAAGTCCCTCCTTACCATCAACACCACTTCCTAAACAGCCAGAGGTGAGTGGGCAAGCTCCGAATGTAGGAAGTGAGACTATCTCAACTATTATTTCTCACGGTAATCAAGAGAAGAGCATTTTCCAACTCTTGCAGGAATTATATCGGACACCGCTTAGCGAACGCCATGTTGAGGAAGATGGTCTTGTCTTTGACCCCGCACAAATCACCAGTCGTACCTCACGAGGAGTGGCAGTACCTCACGGCGATCATTTCCATTTCATTCCGTATGCACAGATGTCTCCGTTAGAAGAAAAAATTGCTCGGATGATTGAGATTGGAAAAGTGGTGAAACCAGATGAGAAACCAAGTGCACCAGCTAAACCAAGTAATCCAGTAACGCCAATCAATAAGCCAACTAAGCCAACACAACCAGCTGAGCCAAGTAAGCCAGTTGAAGTTGTGCCAACACAGCCGACTGTTCCAACTAAACCAGTCGAAGCCGTTCCGGCTCCAGCAAACCCAATTGAGCCAATTGCGAAGCCTGAGGATAAGCCGACAGTAGAAGCACCTAAGGCTGAAAAACCGCAGAAGAAAACCATGTATTCTCAGGAAGAATTGGCAGCAGCACGGGCGGAAGGTCGCTATACCTCTGCTGAGGACGGCTATATCTTTAAGGCAGAAGATATTATCAGTGATGAGGGAGACTCTTATCTGATTTTCCGAGACAACTACACACATTGGGTAGACAAAGAGTCTCTTTCGGAAAAAGAATTAGCAGAAGCTAAAGCCGTTTGTGAAGCAAAAGGGCTGAAAGCTCCTGCCGCAGATGATGTATCTTACTTTGATGCTAGCAAGGAAAGTGCAGAGGCAGTCTTTGAACGAGTAGCACCGAAGAAAGTAATTCCGTTTGAACGCTTGCCTTACAATTCAGGCTATGCGTCTGACACTAAGAAGGGCAAGATTATTATCCCTCATCGTGATCACTATCACAATCTATCTATTTCTTGGTTCAATGATTCAGAATCCTTTAAGGCACCAAGTGGTTATCGTTTAGAAGACTTGTTTGCAACGATTAAATACTATCTTGCTCATCCAGAGGAACGTCCATATTCGCAATATGGTTGGGGTTCTGTAGAGGAGAACAAGGAAGAAATACCGAGCATTCCAGAAAGTAAGCCAATAGAAGCGCCTAGCCACCCAGAGCGAGAAGGCAAGCCAAATTCACAGATTGTCTATACACCTGAAGAAATTGCCGCTGCCAAGGCGCAAGGTCGTTATACAACATCAGACGGCTATATCTTTGATGCTAAGGACATCGTTGAAGACCTTGGAGATGGCTACTTAGTTCCTCATATGAGTCACAGCCATTATATTCCAAAGAAAGATTTGTCTGAAAAAGAACGGGAAGAAGCAAGTCGCTATGTAGCAGAATCTGGTCTTGCAGATAAAAAAGAAGAGTCAACAGTTCCAACAACGGGAGAAAAAGCAATCGACATCTATAATCGTGTCGCAGCAGCAAAAATTGTCCCAGTCGAAGCAATGCCGTATAACTCTGCATACGTTGTTGATTTTCAAAATGGTCAAATGATCATTCCACACTATGATCATTATCACAACATCGCCCTTTCTTGGTTTGATGAAGATCATTATCACGCACCACAAGGATATACCTTGGAACAATTTCTTGCGACTGTCAAGTACTATGTCACCCATCCAGAAGACCGTCCAGTTTCTGATGACGGATTTGGCAGTGCCAGCGACCATGGAAAGACGACTGATGAAGGAAAAGAAAAAGCAGATGTTCCAGCAACAACACCAACAGTGCCAATAGAAGCAACACCAGACGAACCGACAGAGGATGAACCAGACGAAGAAGAATTGGAGCAACAAAGGCTAGCCGGAGAATATGGGCTGTCAGTGGATGATTTTCAAGACAAACTCGTCAAAATTGCTTTAAAATACAAGGTAGCTATGGATAGCTTTAGCTACCAACCAGGACAAAAAACGGTTTCATTCGTGACAAAAGATGGTCAGACCATTCTTGTTTCCTTGGAAAGTTTAGAAGAACTTTCAGTGAGTGAATAAATTAAAGGCTAGTAGCTTCCTTAAAAAGAGGCTACTAGTTTTTTGAGGGAAATGCTTGATTTTTAGCAATTCTATGCTATACTTTTGTATAATTATACAAAATATTATAAAAAATATAATAATAAACACATCGAAGGAGAGGTCAAGATGGTAGAGTTTAGACAAGGGTTAGCGAACTGGGAGCCGTATAAATTGGGGCAAATTGCTCCGTATGATTTAGCTAATAATGAGAATCGCTTAATGGATTGGACAGGGCTTTTAGAGAATATTCAAGCTAATATGAGTCTGTCCGATTTGATGTACTATGGTGATAATTGCTATCGTGAGGTTATTGAAAAATATGCCAGCTATGCTGGTATTCATCCTACACAAGTTACAGCCGGTGTAGGATCAGATTTTCTCATTCACATGATTGTAACAACCTTCCTAGAAAAGGGAGATGTCTTTTTGACCGTTGATCCGGATTTTTTCATGTATCAGGTCTACAATCAACTGCATGATTCGCGCTTTGAGGCTTATCCTTTAGAGTGGGAACAAGGCAGTTTGCACTTGTCGGCAGAAAAACTCTTGATTTATGCAGAGCGAGTGAACGCTAAAGTTCTCATGTTATCCAATCCCAATAATCCTTCCTCTGTAGCTTTTAATTTTAAGGAAATTGAGCAGGTTTTACAATCCTTTAAGGGCTTGGTCGTCGTAGATGAGGCCTATATCGAATTTTCAGATAGCCCAAGTTTTGTCAATTTGATTGAGACTTACCATAATCTCATTGTCTTACGGACCTTATCAAAAGCCTTTGGTCTAGCGGGTTTGCGGTTAGGATTTGCCGTAGCCAATGAGCGGTTGATTTATGAATTAGACAAGGCTATTCCACCTTTTAGTGTATCAAATGTTGTGGCGAAGATTGGCTCTGCGGCTCTAGATTACACCGACCAAGTGGAAGAAACAAGACAAGTGATCATCGCACTTCGTCAGGATTTTCTGGATTTTCTAGTAAAGATTCCGAACGCTCAATCCCTACCTAGTCAGACAAATTTTGTGACATTTGCCTTTCCCAAAGCAGAAGCTTTTTATAGTAAGGCGCTAGAACAGGGATTTGATTTCAAGTATTATCAAGAAGGAAGGCTAGCAGGTTACATTCGTATGACGATTGGTCGTCCTGAAGAAATGGTCTTGGTGAAGCAGATTCTGCTTTCTCTTATGGATGAGTAAGTGAAGTAGATTTCGCCAGCAACTATTGACTAATCTACCCAAAATAGGAGTAGGATACCAACGTTCAGAATAACGATTGAGTCCTGCTCCTGCTTTATTTTTGTTTTGGATAAATCTTTTGATAGATACGATAGAATTTGTAGACTAAGACCAGACCAGCAATGGATAAATAGTTATCAGAAGACTTATTTTAAATATTACTTGTAGTATATACGGAAAAATCGATTCTTGGGCATTTTATCCTGAAAAGAGCATAAAATGTATAAAAGACTACTAGTACACAATGTCATAATATTAGAGGAAAAATAGGTTTATAACAAAATGTGAGAGATTTTGAAAGAAAATGATTGACAATGACAGAATAAGTAGGTATAATAATCAATGTAACCGGTTGCAGGAGGTGAGAGATATTCTTAAATCAGAACGCAAACAGATGATTATAGAAACCATTAAGGAACGTCAGTTTGTGAAGTTGGAAGATTTGGTGGTATTGCTGAATTCTTCTGAATCAACTGTCAGACGTGATTTAGATGAATTGGAAATGGCTGGAAAATTGCGTCGTGTTCATGGTGGAGCTGAAAGTCTTCCCAATCTTCAAGAAGAAGAATCGATTGTTCAAAAATCTGTCAAAAACATTCAAGAAAAACGACAAATAGCTCAAAAGGCTGCCAGTTTGATAGAAGAGGGTGATGTGATTTTTCTTGACGCAGGAACAACGACTGAGTTGATGATTGATTACTTGGCAGTAGCTGATTTGACCGTAGTGACCAATTCTGTTCATCATGCTGTCAAGCTAGTGGACAAAGGCTTTTATACTATTATCATTGGCGGTAAGGTCAAAAAGTCAACAGATGCTTCTATCGGAGCTGTGGCGCTAGAACAGATTCAGCAGCTACATTTCACCAAGGCCTTTCTTGGGATGAATGGTGTTGATAGCCACGACTACACGACACCAGACATAGAAGAAGGAGCGATTAAGCGGACGGTTTTGAACAATGCCAGTCAAGCCTATGTCTTAGTCGATTCATCTAAATTTGGTCCGATTTCTTTTACAAAAGTGGCAGAAATCGAAAGAGCACATCTCATTTGT
Organism: Streptococcus handemini; assembly: GCF_040984445.1. NCBI lineage: Bacteria > Bacillati > Bacillota > Bacilli > Lactobacillales > Streptococcaceae > Streptococcus > Streptococcus handemini. Next base: position 14,862 of record NZ_JBFRYH010000035.1, on the reverse strand, counting down.
GGTCACACCGAGAGCAATCTAATGGCAACTATAAAGAAAAAAACGAGGGTAATCGAAGTATGATTTATACAGTCACCTTAAATCCTGCGATAGACTATATTGTCCGTCTTTCAACGATTGAATCAGGCACAGTTAATCGCATGGATAGTAGTGATACCTTTTCTGGTGGTAAGGGAATTAATGTCAGTCGGATTTTACAACGGCTTGGATATGCCAGTACAGCGACTGGTTTTGTCGGAGGATTTACTGGGGAATTTATCAAGAGCGGTTTGGCTGCTGAAGAAATTGGCACTCAGTTTGTCAATGTAGACCAAGATACCCGTATCAATGTCAAAATCAAGGCAGATCAAGAAACGGAAATCAATGGACTAGGACCGATTGTGACAGATGAACAGTTGGCAGAATTAGAAAATATTTTGGCACATGTCACTACAGATGATACTGTTGTCTTTGCAGGTTCTGCACCAGCTAGTCTGGGAAACCAAGTCTACAATCGCTTGATTCCATTAGTAAAAGAGGCAGGTGCAGAAGTTGTCTGTGACTTTGAAGGTCAAACCTTGCTCGATTCCTTGGGACATGAGCCTCTCTTGGTCAAACCAAATAATCATGAACTCGAAGCGATTTTTGGTGTGACGTTTGATTCGCGCGAGGACATCGTGCGCTACGCCAAAGACATTCTTGTCAAAGGTGCTAAGAACGTCATCGTGTCCATGGCAGGGGATGGAGCGCTCCTTGTGACAGGAGATGCGACTTATTTTGCTAAACCGATTAAGGGAACAGTAAAAAATTCAGTCGGAGCAGGAGATTCAATGGTTGCGGGCTTTACAGGTGAATACACCAAGTCGCACAATCCAATTGAAGCACTGAAATGGGGAGTTGCTTGCGGAACGGCAACAGCTTTCTCAGATGATTTAGCCAACATTGAGTTTATTAAGGAAATGTATAAAAAAGTGGAGGTAGAAATTCTATGAAAATTCAAGATGTCTTACGACAAGAAGTGATGTTACTTGATTTAGCAGCCAGAACGAAAGAAGCAGTCATTGATGAAATGGTGACAAACTTAGTGGAAAAAGGGTTTGTAACAGATTTCGATGTCTTTAAATCAGGGATTATGAACCGCGAAGCCCAAACGACAACTGGTCTTGGTGATGGGATTGCCATGCCTCATAGCAAGAATGCGGCAGTCAAAGAAGCAACTGTTCTCTTTGCAAAATCAAGTCAAGGTGTAGACTATGAGAGTTTAGATGGTCAGAAAACGGACTTGTTCTTCATGATTGCGGCACCAGAAGGGGCTAACGATACCCACTTGGCTGCCCTTGCAGAATTGTCCAAATATCTAATGAAGCCAGGATTTGCAGATAAACTCCGTCAGGTTTCATCCCCAACGGATGTGATCGCTGTCTTTGATGAGGCAGAAGTAGCTGATAAAGCAGCGAGTGAAGTAGTGGCAGAGTCAACCAGTACAGTAGCTGAAAAAGATTTTATCGTTGCAGTTACAGCATGTACAACAGGGATTGCCCATACCTATATGGCAGAAGAAGCGCTGAAAAAACAAGCTGCTGAAATGGGTGTTGACATCAAGGTGGAAACAAATGGTGCATCTGGTGTTGGCAATAAGTTGATAGCAGTAGATATCAAGCGTGCTAAGGGTGTTATCATTGCAGCGGATAAGGCTGTTGAAATGGCTCGATTCAATGGAAAACCCCTTGTATCACGCCCAGTTGCAGATGGTATCAAAAAGACAGAAGAACTGATCAACATCGTCCTAAAAGGCGAAGCAAATACCTATCACTCCAAAGAAGGGGCTAGCGTAGAAGAAGCTGATGAGAAATTGAGTCTTGGAAAAGCCTTTTACAAGCACTTGATGAGTGGCGTTTCCCAAATGCTCCCATTTGTTATTGGTGGCGGTATCTTGATTGCCCTTGCTTTCCTTATCGATAATGTCATGGGTGTGCCACAAGATCAATTGTCTAGTCTTGGTTCTTACAATGAATTGGCATCGGTGCTCATGCAGATTGGTAGCGCGGCTTTTGGCTTTATGTTACCACTTCTTGCAGGCTATATTGCTTATTCTATTGCTGAAAAACCAGGCTTGATTGCAGGTTTTGTAGCAGGTGCAATCGCAAAAGACGGTCTGGCTTATGGAAAAATTCCATTTGGTGCAGCTACGTCTGATATTCCAGCAGCTGTTTCTTCTGGTTTCTTAGGTGCTCTTGTTGGCGGTTTCTTGGCAGGTGCGATTATCCTAGCTTTACGGAAAGTTCTTGCGCATTTACCAAAATCTCTTGAAGGAATCAAATCCATTCTTCTCTTGCCACTTCTAGGTGCGATGATTACGGGATTTGTGATGTTCTTTGTCAATATTCCAATGGCCGCTATCAATACTGGTATGAATGATTTCCTCAGTGGTTTAGAAGGAAGTTCAGCCGTCATCTTAGGACTTGTCCTTGGGGGAATGATGGCAATTGATATGGGTGGTCCTGTCAATAAGGCAGCCTATGTCTTTGGTACAGGTACACTGGCCGCAACCGTTGCAAACGGTGGCTCTGTGGCGATGGCAGCCGTTATGGCAGGTGGTATGGTGCCTCCTCTAGCAGTCTTTGTCGCTACTCTCTTATTCAAAGATAAATTTACCAAAGAAGAACGTAATTCAGGCTTGACCAACATTGTCATGGGCTTGTCTTTCATTACCGAAGGTGCGATTCCATTTGGTGCTGCTGACCCAGCTCGTGCCATTCCAAGTTTTGTCGCAGGTTCAGCCTTTACAGGAGCTTTAGTCGGCTTGTCTGGGATTAAGTTAATGGCGCCGCACGGTGGAATCTTTGTCATCGCACTCACCAGCAATCCGCTTCTTTACCTCGTCTTTGTCCTTATCGGAGCAATTGTATCAGGTGTCCTATTTGGTGCACTTCGTAAAACAAAATAATCGAAAGCATCAAAACCTTATCATTGAATTGATAAGGTTTTTTCTCAATTTTATGAAAATTATGGTATAATATTTGTATTACTGTATTTAGGAGAAAAACGATGAATATAATCCGTGATAAAGAGTTTGTGAATCAGTACCATTTTGATGCTCGAAACAGAGAATGGGAGGAACAAAATGGGGTTCCGACAACTAAATTGAAAGTCGATTTTCAATTGATTGAACAAAATACAGAAGAGAATAAAACATCGATTGTTGTAATTCTTCGTTTTATGATTGTTTTGGATCATTTTGTTATTTCTGGTGCGATGAGCCAGGGAGTTCACATTTTAGAAAAAATTGTCAAAGAAGTGGATGAATTTAGCGAGCAGGACAAGCGATTCTTGGTTAGCCCGCTGCTAGACATTTTACAACGTTTGACCTATGAAGTAACAGAAATCGCCTTGGATGCCCCGGGTGTAAATTTGGAGTTTTAACATGAAATTGGCTGTTATTACAGATTCTTCAGTTGTACTGCAAATAGCAGAGAGAGAGAATCTTTTTGTATTAGATATTCCTGTGACGATTGGGGAGGAGACCTATATCGAAGGGAAAAATTTAAGTGTAGAAGAATTTTATCAGAAAATGGCTGCGGCTTCTGAATTACCAAAAACTAGTCAACCAAGTCTATCTGAGTTGGTCGAGATTCTTGGTCGTTTGCAAAAAGATAACTACACCCATGTCATTGGCTTGTTCCTATCTTCAGGGATTTCAGGTTTTTATCAAAATATCCAGTATTTAAAAGACGAATTTGAAGGCATGACCATCGCTTTTCCTGATAGTAAGATTACCTCAGCACCACTTGGTATGATGGTAGAAAATATCTTAAAACGGTATGACGCAGGTCGTTCGTTTGAGGAAATTTTGGCAAAGTTAAATCAAGAAATAAGTGGCACAACTGCCTTTATCATGGTTGATGACTTGGGGCATTTGGTTAAAGGTGGTCGTTTGTCCAATGGAGCTGCGCTTTTGGGAAACCTTCTTAGTATCAAGCCGATTTTGTATTTTACTGATGAAGGGAAGATTGAAGTATACGAGAAAGTCCGCACAGAGAAAAAGGCTGTGAAGCGCCTATTGGAGATTTTACAAGAACAGACTCAAAACGGTCGCTATCAGATTGCTGTGATTCATGCTAATGTCCCAGAGAAGGCGAAAGAATTTAAACGATTGTTACAAGAAAATGGCATGACCTATGAGTTACCGCTCGTATCCTTTGGTTCTATTATTGGAACGCACTTAGGTGAAGGGGCAATTGCCTTTGGTATTTCACCGATTTTTGACGAGGAGTAGGAGATGACAATTCAGGTAATTATTGCAGGCTTTAAAGGAAAAATGGGTTCTACAGCTCTTGACATGGTCAAAAAGGACAAGGACTTGGCTTTAGCAGCTCTACTTGATCCCTTTGCGACAGAAAAAGAGATGGATGGCGTCCCCGTCTACACTTCAAAAGAGGAGTTAATCGGTTGTTCAGCAGATGTGTGGGTTGATTTTACGACACCTGCCTTTGCCTATGAAAATACCAAATTTGCACTTGAAAATGGCTTTGCGCCAGTTGTTGGGACAACAGGCTTTACCTCAGAAGAAATTGAAGCATTGACTGCCTTATCAGCTGAGAAAAAACTCGGTGGTTTAATTGCCCCAAACTTTGCAATTGGAGCGATTTTACTCATGCAATTTGCAGCGCAGGCAGCCAAGTATTTCCCAAATTTGGAAATTATTGAACTACACCACGATAAGAAAAAAGATGCACCGAGCGGAACGGCCATTAAGACTGCAGAATTGATTTCACAGGTTCGCGCAAGCCAGCCACAGGGCTTGGCAGATGAAGAAGAACTGCTAGAGGGTGCACGGGGAGCAGACTTTGATGGGATGCGTATTCATTCTGTCCGCTTACCGGGCCTAGTGGCTCATCAAGAAGTCATTTTCGGAGCGCAGGGAGAAGGGTTGACCATTCGCCATGATTCGTATGACCGCAGCTCATTTATGAGTGGTGTGCGTTTAGGAATAAAAGAAGTAGTAAAACGAGAGCAACTCGTTTATGGTTTGGAACAGTTATTATGAGATTACACCATTTGCCTTCTGAATTTCAGGAGGCTTTGCCGATTTTAGAGAAAATCAAACAAGCAGGCTTTGAGGCCTATTTTGTCGGTGGTTCAGTCCGAGATGCCATTCTAGGGCGGCCGATTCATGATGTTGACATTGCTTCGTCCAGTTATCCAGAAGAAACGAAGGCAATTTTTTCACGGACCATTGATGTTGGAATTGAGCATGGCACAGTTCTTGTTTTAGAGGAGCATGGCGAATATGAAATTACCACCTTTCGGACAGAAGATGTCTATGTAGACTATCGTCGTCCTAGCCAGGTTTCCTTTGTTCGTTCCTTAGAAGAAGATTTAAAACGCCGTGATTTTACGGTCAATGCCTTTGCCTTAAATGAAGAAGCTCAAATCATTGATAAGTTTGATGGGTTGCGTGATTTGGAAAGCAAAACCTTGCGGGCTGTCGGAGCGGCTACGGAGCGGTTTACAGAAGATGCCCTTCGCATTATGCGTGGCTTTCGTTTTGCCGCTACGCTTGATTTTACAATCGAAGAGACAACGTTTGAAGCAATGAAAACAACTGCTCCACTCCTAGAAAAGATTTCGGTTGAGCGAATTTTTATCGAGGTTGATAAGCTCTTGATGGCGACAAGTTGGCGCAAGGGAATCAAAGCCCTTATTGACTCTGGCGCTTACGACTATCTGCCTGATATGAGAGACAAAAATAGAGAGTTAGAAGAGCTCTTAGCGATTTTGTCAGAAGATTTTGCCTTTCGTACTTCAGAGCAAGCTTGGGCTATGCTGATAGTCTGCCTCAATCTTCAAAATCCGAAGACATTTCTTAAAAATTGGAAGACCAGTAATGAGTTTCAAAAAACAGTGATGAAGTTGGTCGAACTCTATCAATTACGCCAGCAGCAATCGGTGAATAAGCAAATTTGCTATCGCTACGGAAAGGAATTGCTGTACCTAGTTGAAGAATTGAGACAAGCTCAGGGACTTGAGGTTGATTATGACCGTATTGATCAGATTGACCATTCCTTGACTATCCATGATAAGCATGAGATTGTCGTAAAAGGTGGCGATGTGATGACAGCCTTTCAGCTCAAACCAGGTCCGCTACTTGGACGGTTACTAAATGAGACAGAAAACGCAATTGTAGAAGGAGATTTAGCCAATGATAGCACGGCTATCATGGCATTTGTAAAGGAGAGACTAGCAAATGAGTGATTTTATCGTTGAAGAATTGAGTAAATCAGTAGGAGATAAGACCGTTTTTGCAGGAATTTCCTTTATTATTCATCAGTATGACCGTATTGGCATTATCGGTGTCAATGGAACTGGGAAAACAACACTTTTGGATGTTTTATCTGGCAAACTAGGATTTGATGGCGATGTTTCTCCTTTTCGGACAAAAAAAGCGTATAAGATTGCCTACCTCACTCAAGAGCCTGATTTTGAGGAGAATCAGACGATTTTAGATACGGTTTTATCCTCTGATTTACGAGAAATACAATTAATTCGGGAATATGAAGCGCTTGTTGCTTCCTATAGTGACCAAACACAAAGCCGGCTTGAGAAGGTCATGGCTGAAATGGATGCTCTCAATGCTTGGGAAATTGAGCATCAAATTAAGACAGTATTATCCAAGCTCGGTTTGACCGATACAAGCCAGCGTGTTGGTGATTTATCAGGTGGTCTTCGTCGTCGGGTTCAATTGGCACAGGTACTGCTAGGTGATGCAGACTTGCTGCTCTTAGATGAGCCGACTAACCACTTGGACATTGAAACGATTGAATGGTTGACGACCTTTTTGAAACAAGCAAAAAAGACAGTCCTTTTTATTACCCACGATCGCTATTTTTTGGACAATGTGGCAACCCGCATTTTTGAGTTGGACCGAGCTAGTCTAACCGAATACCAGGGGAATTATCAAGATTATGTGCGACTGAAGGCTGAACAGGACGAACGAGATGCAGCTTTGCGCCATAAAAAAGAGCAATTGTATAAGCAGGAATTGGAGTGGATGCGAAGACAACCGCAAGCTCGTGCGACCAAGCAACAGGCGCGGATCAATCGTTTCCACGATTTAAAATCAGATCTAAGCCATACCGTAGATGACAGTCAGCTAGAAATCAATTTTGAAACCAGTCGTATCGGGAAAAAAGTCATTGAATTTCAGCAGGTGGATTTTGCCTATCCCAATAAGGATATTTTAAAGGACTTTGATTTACTGGTACAAAATATGGACCGCATTGGGATTGTGGGGGACAATGGAAAAGGGAAATCAACCCTGCTCAATCTGATTGCAGGAGAATTACAGCCCACATCTGGTCAACTCATAGTGGGTGAAACTATTCGTGTTGGCTATTTTTCACAGCAAATTCAAGGTTTAGATGAAACGAAGCGGGTCATCAATTTTCTACAGGAAGTGGCAGAAGAAGCAGAAACAACATCAGGAATGGTTTCGATTGCGGAACTTTTGGAACAATTTCTGTTCCCTCGTAATACTCATGGAACCTTGATTCAAAAGTTATCTGGTGGCGAGAAAAAACGACTTTATTTACTGAAAATTTTGTTAGAGCGTCCGAATGTTTTGCTACTTGATGAGCCAACCAATGACTTGGATATTGCAACACTAACGGTATTAGAACAGTTCCTCCAAGGATTCGCAGGGCCAGTAATTACAGTTAGCCACGACCGCTATTTCCTTGATAAAGTAGTAACCAAGATTCTCGCCTTTGAAGACGAGGGGATTCGCACCTTCTTCGGTAATTATACAGATTATCTGGATGAAAAAGCCTTTCTTGCTTCTGCGAAAGCCAATCAAATTGTGTCACCTAAAGAAAAACAGGAAAAAGCTCGTGAGAAACAAAAACGGATGTCCTACTTTGAAAAGCAGGAATGGGCAACAATTGAAGATGATATTGCGAGTCTAGAAGAGAAAATTACTGAAATTGAAGCAGATATGCTGACCTGTGGTAGTGACTTTACACGCTTATCTGACTTGCAAAAAGAGTTGGAGTTGCAAAATGAAACCTTATTGGCAAAATACGAGCGTTACGAATATCTGAGTGAGTTAAGCGAAGGTTAAGAATTGACAACGATATAGCTTTTTATTAGTATATTCTGTAAACAAATGAAAAAGGAGTTAAAATTTCATGGAAATTTTAAGAAAAGTTATAGCCGTCGTAACAGGTATTCTATATGTTTATTTGGGAATTTATCTCATTTTTAATCCTCTTTTGAATTTGGCTAGTCTGAGCTGGATGCTTGCTGTTGCCATCTTTATGGGAGCTGTATTTAGTTTGTATGTCTACTTTAGCATTCCACGCGAACTTCGTGAACCTATTTTCCTATGGCGTGGTATTTTGGAATTGTTGTTTGGAGTTTATCTACTAGCTTATGGCTATATTACCTTGCCAATTGTTTTACCGACTGTCTTGGCAGTATGGCTACTAAGTATGTCCGTTATTGGATTTATTCGCTCGTATCGTTTACGTATCCTTGCGCCACGTATTTCAAATCGTTTGGTTTGGTCATCCTTAGCTGGGCTCAGTATGGGTTTAATTTTATTATTCCATCCCTTACTCGCAAGTGTGTTTGTAGCCTACTTATTAGCAATTTCCTTATTATATCAGGGTATTTTATACTTTGTTGAATCTATCAAGGCATTTTCACAAGACTAGTCTATTTGACTGGTCTTTTTCATTACAAATCAGTAAATACCTGCTATAATGAAGTAGAAGAGAATAGGAGGGGAAATTTTTAAGATGAAAACCATTATGATTGTCTATATGGGGATTTACTTGCTTGTGACGGTAATTGCTGCAGCATTTAGTTATTTCAAGACTAAACGAATGAATCGTCTATGTGTCTGGTTGACATTGCTGAGTTGTCTACTCTTAGTTGTAACATTATGCTTTTATGCACAGGGTTATCAGCCCATTCAAATGCTTGGTTTTGCTATAGGTTTTACTCTGATTTCAAGTTTGTTTCTTTATAATGGCACGCGAGAGGGAACACAGTTTATCTATACTTTCTTGTTCAGTGCAGGGCGCTTTCTCTTACATTTGCAATTTTTACTTTTGCTCTATCTTTTTCGGTAAACAGTAGTGCAAACCTTTGCAATATGGTATAATAAGGCGAAGTAATATTTTATGAGGAGTATCTTATGGCAAAGAAGATTATCGGTATTGACCTTGGTGGAACATCTGTGAAATTTGCGATTCTAACCGACCAGGGTGAAATTCAAGAAAAATGGTCTATCAAGACCAATATTTTAGACGAAGGTAGTCACATTGTTCCAGATATCATTGAGAGTATCAAGCACCATTTTGACACACACCAATTGACAAAGGACGATTTTCTAGGAATCGGAATGGGTTCTCCAGGTGTGGTAGATAGCAAGGCTGGTACAGTTATCGGTGCCTATAACCTCAACTGGAAGACCCTTCAACAGATTAAGGAGCAGGTTGAATCTGCTATTGGATTACCATTTTTTATCGATAATGATGCCAATGTCGCAGCCTTAGGTGAGCAGTGGGTCGGCGCTGGAGATAACAACCCAGATGTCGTCTTTATGACCTTAGGAACTGGGGTTGGTGGCGGCGTTATTGCTGGCGGCAACTTGATTCGTGGATTTGGCGGTGCTGGTGGCGAATTAGGGCATATTACAGTTGACTTTGAAGAACCGATTGCTTGTACCTGTGGAAAAAAAGGCTGCTTAGAAACAGTAGCTTCAGCAACTGGTATTGTGAACTTAACTCGCCGTTATGCAGATAGCTATGCTGGCGATGCTGAATTGAAAAAACGCATTGATGATGGTCAGGATGTAACGGCAAAAGATGTCTTTGACCTTGCAAAGGCAGGAGATGACCTTGCTCTGATTGTCTACCGTCATTTTTGCCGTTATTTAGGAATAGCTTGTGCCAATATCGCAGCAGTCTTAAATCCTGCTTATATCGTTATTGGTGGTGGTGTGTCAGCAGCTGGTGATTTCTTACTAGAAGGGGTCAATGAAGTTTATCTTCGAAATTCCTTCCCTCAGATTGCCCAAACAACTAAACTTGCCTTGGCGAATTTAGGAAATGATGCAGGTGTCCTTGGTGCCGCATCACTTGTCTTGAAATAGGAACTAGAAAAAACGAGGGAACAGCCATGAAAGAGGAGCAGTCCTTGCTAAAAGAGCGCTATCACTATCTCATCTATTTGGGCTTAATTATCTGGGGGTCTGCCTTTTTACCAATTCCCAGAGAATGGTTCTGGCCAGTTAGTTGGGCTGCTTATGCAACGGCCTTTATCGTGCCTACCATTGGGCTTGTGAGCTTGCTCCTTTCGATTTTTTACCGAAAATGGTGGTGGGTGCTCATCAGTAGCTCACTCATTCTCTCACTCATTCTCTCCTTTCCAATTTCATTTGCACTCGGCTATACCTTATTTGGGCCGTAAATGCAATGTCGCAAGAATTTAAGAAGTCTCTGAACTGCTAATGATGGGAGTGAAGACAGTTAATTTCTCTCTCACTCCTTATAATTTATCCTCAAACTAGTTACTCCACCTTGTATGATAAACTAGAAAGAAGATGATAACTTTCCAAATGATTTTTTTCGACTCTCTCTTTTTCGAATTGATAGACACTAGAAAAAGGACAAAATAGTAGAGAAGTGATATACTAGATTCATGACAAAAGCAGATAACATTTTCAAAGAAAATATCCAAAAAATACTCAATGAGGGCGTCTTTTCAGAAAACGCTCGTCCACGTTATAAAAATGGGAATGTCGCAAATTCCAAATACATTACAGGCTCTTTTGCGGAATATGATTTGGCAAAGGGTGAATTTCCCATTACCACCTTACGTCCTATTCCGATTAAGTCTGCCATTAAAGAAGTCTGCTGGATTTACCAAGATCAGACCAATAGCCTCTCCGTTTTGAATGACAAATACGGTGTGACCTATTGGAACGATTGGGAAGTTGGAGCAACGGGGACGATTGGCAAGCGCTATGGAGCTGTTGTCAAAAAACATCAGATTATTGATAAAATACTCACCCAATTAGCTGATAATCCGTGGAACCGCCGCAATATTATCTCGCTTTGGGACTATGAGGCCTTTGAGGAGACAGACGGTCTCTTGCCTTGCGCCTTTCAGACCATGTTTGATGTCAGACGAGTAGATGGAGACATCTATCTGGATGCCACTCTTACGCAACGGAGTAATGATATGTTAGTAGCTCACCATATCAATGCCATGCAGTATGTGGCACTCCAAATGATGATTGCGAGGCACTTCGGCTGGAAAGTTGGGAAGTTCTTCTATTTCATCAATAATTTACATATCTATGATAATCAATTTGAACAGGCAGAAGAATTACTTCGCAGGGAGCCGAGTGATTGCCTGCCGCGTCTAGTCTTGAATGTCCCAGATGGAACGAATTTTTACGACATCAAGCCAGAGGATTTTGAATTAGTCGATTATCATCCAGTCAAGCCGCAGCTCAAGTTTGATTTAGCGATTTAACATTTTAAGGAGATAGTGATGCTAAAGTTACCTTTTTTCATCTTTCTTGCCTACATCCTTTATGTTGGTGGTAAAGCGATTCGTATCAAAGAGCCTTGGCGAGTGTTTATTCCTTACTGGGGCTTGGGCTGGCATTTGGGCTATTATGCAGGATGGACAGATCAAACAAGAAAGATCTTGGCAAGAGTTGGAGGAGTGTTTTCGCTTATCTACCTTCTTCTTTCTACTTATGCTTTATGGTCCGCCCTCATTCTAACGAATAATCCTGATGATGCCCTGATGATGTCCTTTTTTCTAGCCAAACATTCATCTATTCTAATCCCGATTCTGATTTGTTTCATGATTCTGAACCTCCTTCTTTTCCTCGGTGGAGTGTATCATTTTATGAAGTTGTTTAAAGGTCCTTATACCGAGGGATTGGCCATTTTATTTCTTATTTCAATGCTCATCAGCATTGTTTTCCATTATCTATCCATTCGTCTAGGTTTTATGTTGCCTAGTGTAGTACTGATTATTTATTGGGTGACGAGAGAGAAAGAGAGAAATTGCTTTGTTCCTATGGAGGAAGAAGGCAAAAAATGAAAAGACACTCGTAGTTTACAAGTGCCTTTTTCTTTCTTTTTTGATAAAATAAAGTGAGTAGGATAAAGGTGGAACTATGACGAAGAAAATTGTTGCCATTTGGGCGCAAGATGAGCAAGGTTTAATTGGTAAAGAAGGTAGTCTTCCCTGGTCTTTACCAGCTGACTTAGAACATTTTAAACAAACAACGACCGGTCATGCCATGGTCATGGGACGTGTGACCTTTGAAGGAATGAACAAGCGTGTTCTTCCAAATCGTATTTCGATTATCCTGACCCATGATTCAGATTACCAAGTTACTGATGATCGTGCTCTTGTCATGCACCATGTTTCAGAAGTGCTAGACTGGTACAAGCAACAGGACAAGAATCTCTATGTAATCGGTGGAGGTCAGCTTTTTACAGCTTTTGAAGCTCATTTAGATGAGATTGTTCGAACAGATATTCATAGTCGATTTGATGGTGATACCTATTTTCCAAAAGATTTTGATTGGAGTGTCTTTGAAGAAATAAATGTGAATAAGCATGAACGAGATGCAGAAAATCCCGTTGACTTTACCGTGAGAATATTTGAAAGAAGAGAGAACTAATCCATGCAGAAAAGTTTATTTGGTCTATTTACTGCAGTTTTATGTGCTATCTGTGTGCTTTGTTCGATTCAGGCTTTTCAGAAAAAGCGTTACGGACTAGCTATTCTTTTTCTCTTAAATGCAGTAACCAATTTAGTAAATAGTATTCACGCCGTATATGGCGTATTATTTTAAAGAGTGATAGGAACGAGATTACAATGACAGTACACCACCCAGCAGAGCTTATTTACTGCTCATTTTGTGGAAAAAATCAAGAAGAAGTTAAAAAAATTATTGCAGGAAACAATGTCTTTATCTGCAATGAATGTGTGGAATTAGCCCAGGAAATTATCCGTGAGGAATTAGCAGAAGAAGTCTTGATCGATTTAGCGGATACACCAAAACCACAGGAATTATTAAACATCTTAAATCATTATGTGATCGGACAAGACCGTGCTAAGCGTGCCTTGGCAGTAGCAGTATACAATCACTACAAGCGGATTAACTTTCAAGATAGCCGGGAGGAAGATGATGTTGATTTGCAAAAATCAAATATTCTGATGATTGGCCCAACCGGATCTGGTAAGACTTTTCTTGCTCAGACCTTGGCGAAGAGTTTGAATGTGCCATTTGCTATTGCTGATGCGACGGCTTTAACAGAAGCCGGCTATGTGGGAGAAGATGTTGAAAATATTCTCCTAAAACTCTTACAGGCAGCAGATTTCAATATTGACCGTGCAGAGCGTGGTATTATCTATGTTGATGAAATTGATAAGATTGCTAAAAAAGGTGAAAACGTCTCCATTACCCGCGATGTTTCTGGTGAGGGTGTTCAGCAAGCCCTACTTAAAATCATAGAAGGAACGGTTGCAAGTGTACCGCCACAGGGTGGTCGTAAGCATCCACAGCAGGAAATGATTCAACTAGATACCAAAAATATCCTCTTTATTGTAGGAGGAGCCTTTGATGGTATTGAAGAGATTGTCAAGCAGCGTATGGGTGAGAAAATTATTGGCTTTGGACATAATAACCGTGCCATTGATGAAAAAGAAACCTATATGCAACACATCATTGCTGATGATATTCAAAAGTTTGGAATTATTCCTGAGTTGATTGGTCGCTTACCGGTTTTTGCTGCTCTAGATCAGTTAACTATTGATGATTTGATTCGGATTTTAACGGAGCCGAAAAATGCTCTTGTGAAGCAATACCAAACTTTGTTATCTTACGACGGTGTCGAGTTGGAGTTTGACAAGGAAGCACTTGAAGAAATTGCAAATAAAGCGATTGAGCGAAAGACTGGTGCTCGTGGTTTGCGTTCCATTATAGAAGAAACCATGCTGGATATCATGTTTGAAATACCAAGCCAAGACGAAATTAAGCGCGTGCGGATTACCAAGGATGCCGTTGATGGTAAGGCAGAGCCAATTCTAGAAAGGGCATAAGCAGAGCGGATGGAAATCAATACAAACAATGCGGAAATCCTTTTGAGTGCGGTTTCTAAGACCCAATATCCTCAAGACGATATGCCAGAAATTGCCCTAGCAGGACGGTCAAATGTAGGAAAGTCTTCTTTTATCAACACCCTACTTGGCCGTAAAAATCTTGCACGTACTTCTAGTAAGCCTGGAAAAACACAGCAGTTAAACTTTTATAATATTGATGACAAGATTCGTTTTGTTGATGTACCAGGATATGGCTATGCGAAAGTTTCAAAGACTGAGCGTGCAAAATGGGGTAAGATGATTGAAGAATACCTAACGAACCGTGATAACTTACGGGCGGTTGTTAGTCTTGTTGATATGAGACATGAGCCGTCAGCAGATGATGTCCAGATGTACGAATTCTTAAAGTATTATGAAATTCCTGTTATTGTTGTCGCAACAAAGGCAGATAAAATTCCCCGTGGAAAATGGAACAAGCATGAATCCATGATTAAGAAAAAACTCGATTTTGACAAAAATGACCAGTTTGTCGTCTTTTCGTCAGAGACAAGACATGGATTTGATCAGGCTTGGGATAGTATTTTGAATGAAATTTAGAAAAATGTAGTGCTAATGCTAAATTTCAAGTTCAAGTTAGCCAGTCTGTAAAAATTCTCTAGGAGATTTGTAACCCAATATCTTCTTTGGATAGTTGTTAATCCAGTTTTCAATAAATGCGACTTGTTGTTGCGTCGCATTTTT
>NZ_JBFRYH010000034.1:0-22119 GCF_040984445.1 Streptococcus handemini | reverse complement strand
AAAAATGCGACGCAACAACAAGTCGCATTTATTGAAAACTGGATTAACAACTATCCAAAGAAGATATTGGGTTACAAATCTCCTAGAGAATTTTTACAGACTGGCTAACTTGAACTTGAAATTTAGCACGAAACTTTCTTCATGCGTTTGTCGTGGATTTTGACAGGTAAGTATTGGAATTTCCCCGTAAATTTGGTATAATAGGGAGAATTGATTTTGTAATTTAGAAAATAGGAGATAGATATGAATCTAGGTCTTGCAATCGTCTTAATCATCGCAGCCTTCGTTGGTGGTGTTGCTTTAGGAATTTACCTTTCACGCAAACAGGTGGAAAACTACATCGCTGATAAGCCTGTTTTAGATGAAAATGCCCTCCGTGCTATGATGAGCCAAATGGGTCAAAAACCAAGTGAAGCCAAAGTACAACAAGTACTTCGTCAAATCAAGAGTCAACAAAAAGTTGCAACAAAGAAAAAATAATCAAGTGGGGGAAGTGGGACACCAGTCGAAATGTCGGAAACATCGGCTGTCCTCACTCTCCCATTTTTTAATTAGTGTGAGCTTCTCTTATGAGGAGTTGCACTCAATAAGGAAAAAGTATGGATAATCGACCTATTGGATTTTTAGATTCGGGTGTGGGTGGTTTGACCGTTGCGCGTGAATTGATGCGCCAGCTTCCCCATGAAGAAATCGTGTATATTGGGGATTCGGCCAGAGCTCCCTATGGTCCACGCCCTGCTGAACAAATCCGAGAGTACACTTGGGAATTGGTTCAGTTTTTACAAACAAAAAATGTCAAGATGATTGTCTTTGCCTGTAATACAGCAACGGCAGTTGCTTGGGAAGAAGTCAAGGCCAAGTTAGACATTCCTGTTCTCGGTGTGATTTTGCCGGGAGCATCATCGGCGATCAAGGCTTCAAGGACAGGAAAAATCGGTGTCTTAGGCACCGCCATGACGATTCAGTCAGACATCTATCGAGAAAAAATTCAGGCTTTATCACCTGATACGGAAGTTACGAGTCTGGCCTGTCCGAAATTTGTTCCCTTGGTGGAGTCAAACAATTATCAGTCAAGTCTGGCAAAGAAAGTGGTCTATGAAACGCTTCAAAGCATGAAAGGCAAAGCCGATACGGTCGTGCTAGGCTGTACTCACTATCCCTTGCTCCGTCCCATTATCCAAAATGTTTTGGGGCAGGATGTGACCCTGATTGATAGTGGGGCAGAATGCGCACGGGACATCTCTGTCTTACTCAATTATTTTGAAATCAACCACAGCAGAACCGCAGAGCAACCGCAACATTTCTTTTATACGACAGCTAGTCCAGCTGCCTTTCGGGAAATTGCGGAAAATTGGCTCGGAAAAGATACACAGGTGGAGCATGTAAGCCTATGACAGAAAAGATTTATGAATACAAGGACGACCAAGATTGGTATGTCGGTAATTGGCAAGGGCATAATCTCATAGCTGGTATGGGTGATTTGCGCCTCCATGATTTATTGCCGGGCTTTGCTTCTATTGTAGAAGGAGAAGCAGAACACTTCTCAGAAGAAGCTTGGGATGCTGGAGGATACGATGTTGCTGTAATCCGTTATTCTTCGGTCTTTCGATTGGTCAGCTTCATCATCGACATCATCAATGACAATACCGAGCGCAATCTTGAAGTGGTCGAACACCAAGGTGCGATCTTGGTAGTAGAAGAAGGCCGTTTGCTCTATATTCATCTGCCCAAGGGAGGAATAGAACTAGAAGAGTTTTGGCGTAAACCGTAACAGATAGTGCTTTCGACTGGAAAGAAGGGAAGTTTAGAAACGATGACAGAAAAAATATACGAATACAAGGGTGCCAATGATTGGTATGTTGGCACATGGGATGAGTTTAGCCATTTGACGTGTTTTGGTGATGATGAGAAGTTTGATGCTGTTCGGACACGGTTTCATCAGTTACTGGAGCAACTATCTATAGAAGGCTTGCAGGTTCATGTGGTGAAGATGACATCTAGCTTTTCTTTTTTGAAATTCCTTATTCAGATGATTCAAGAAAAATATGGGCGGGATTTGTCTGTTGTGCAGCACAAGGGAGCTGTTCTTGTGATGGAAGGCCAGCAGATTGTGGATATTCATCTGCCACAAGAAGGCATTTCTTCAGATAGCTTTTTCGGTCAGGTAGATGTGCCGACGGCTGTTGGTGATACCATTTTAATTGCGACCAAAAACGAGGGAAAGACGGCTGAATTTCGTCAGTTCTTTGAAAAATTGGGTTACAAGGTAGAAAACCTGAATGCTTATCCAGATCTTCCAGATGTGGCAGAAACAGGGACGACATTTGAAGAAAATGCCCGTCTCAAAGCAGAAACGATTGCCAATTTGACAGGCAAAATGGTACTGGCAGACGATTCGGGTCTCAAAGTTGACAAACTCGGTGGTATGCCGGGTGTCTGGTCAGCCCGTTTTTCAGGTCCTGACGCGACCGATGCAAGGAACAATGCCAAATTGCTCCACGAATTGACCATGGTCTTTGAACCTAAAGATCGCTCAGCCCAATTCCACTGTACTTTGGTTGTAGCGGCGCCAGATGTGGATAGTCTTGTAGTCGAAGCAGATTGGGATGGTTATATTGCGACAATTCCGCAAGGAGAAAATGGTTTTGGTTATGATCCCCTCTTTTTAGTTGGAGAAACAGGTCGGACAGCAGCCCAGTTGAGCTTGGAAGAAAAAAATAGCCAGTCTCACCGGGCTCAAGCACTCAAAAAATTATTGGAGGTATTTCCAGTATGGCAAGAACAGAACCTCAAACACTCCTAGTCATGAGTGATTCGCACGGCGACCGTGCCATTGTCCAAGAAGTAAAAGAACGCTATCTAGGAAAGGTCGATGCGATGTTTCATAATGGTGATTCAGAGTTGGATGCTAAGGATTCTCTCTGGGACGGCATTTACGTGGTCAGAGGAAACTGTGACTATGACTCTGCTTATCCTGACCAACTGGTAGTTCAACTGGGAGATGTGACGATTGCACAGACCCATGGGCATTTGTATGGGATTAACTTTACTTGGATGCGCCTAGATTATTGGGCAGAAGAAGTAGGGGCGGATATTTGTCTGTATGGCCACTTGCATGTTCCTGATGCAACGGTGCGAGGCAAAACTATCTTTGTCAATCCTGGCTCCATTCGTCAACCACGAGGAATCATTCAAGAATGTCTCTACGCCATTCTAACAATTTTTGAGGACCATATCCATATTGACTATTACAATCGCGACCACCAAGTCTATGCTCCCTTAACAAAGGATATTCCCAGATGATTACACGTGAATTTGAAACCTTTCTTCTGGCGCAAGAAGAAACCTTTTTGACTCCGGCGAATAAATTGGCGGTGATTATCGATACACATAATATCGATCATGCTAAGCTCTTACTTAGCCACATGACCTACTCACGTGTCCCTGTGGTCACCGAAGACAATCAATTTGTCGGGACAATCGGCCTGCGGGAAATTGTCAAATACCAGTCTGAAAATGAATTGACAGATGAGCAGCTGCACATGGATATTTCCCTCATTGTGAAAAAGGATGTCGCAACTGTTGGAGTCTCTTATCACCTAGAGGAAGTCATGCGAAAATTGGTGGATCAAGCCTTCTTACCAGTCGTTGGTGAACAGGGAGAATTTCTCGGCATTATCACCCGCAAGTCCATTTTAAAGGCGGTAAATGCTCTTCTACATAACTTTACATTTCATTCAAAAGGATGATGGAGATGACAGACTATATTCAGTCCTTTCTAGCGACGAAACAGCTATCAGACAACTCAAAAACAGCCTATCTCTATGATTTGCAGCAATTTCATACCTATTGTCATACAGGTATTAATCCGACGACACTAGCTTTGTACCAAGGCTTTTTACAAAATCTAAAACCAACGGCACAAAAGCGAAAACTGTCAGCAGTGAATCAATTTTTATACTATTTATATGAAAATGGGCAGATTGACCGTTTTTACAAGGTGAAAGCAACTCAACAACTGCGACAACGTACATCAACTGCTAGCGTAGAAGATTTGTCTTTTTTATGGGCAGACAGTCAGTATAAAGAAGGGCAGCGGATTGCTCTCTTGATGGCCTGTTTGGGCCTGCTTCCCAGTGAGTTAGCAATCATTAAACAAGCAGATATAGATGCTTCTTTTCAGGTGTTGACGGTTGTGAAGGCTGGCCAAAAGCGAATTCTGCCCTTATCCAATTCGCTACTTCCGTATGTGGAGGAGGGTGAAGGAATTTACTTGTTTGATAAAAAAGGAGCCAGCTATTCACGTCAATGGTTTTTTAACCGTTTATCAGAATTTCTAGAAGAACAAGGAAAATCAGAATGGACGGCTCAAAAACTACGGGAACAGTTTATTCTTAGTCAGTTGGAGGCTGGAAAGGATGTGGCTGCTATTGCCAAACACTTGGGTTTGAAAACAACAGCTAGTCTAGAAAAATACAAACATGGATATTAAATTAAAAGATTTTGAAGGCCCCCTTGATTTACTCCTTCATTTGGTGTCCAAGTACCAGATGGATATCTACGAGGTTCCTATTACTGAAGTTATTGAGCAATATCTGGCCTATATTGCAACCTTGCAGGCTATGCGTTTGGAAATTGCCGGGGAATATATGGTGATGGCGAGTCAACTCATGCTCATAAAAAGCCGTAGGCTCTTGCCAAAAATGGTCGAGCAAGAAGAAATTGTCGAGGATCCTGAGCAAGAATTGCTATCGCAATTGGAGGAATATCGAACCTTTAAGGCGCTCAGTGAGAAATTGAAAGAACAGCATGAGGAGCGCGCTCATTATTTCTCCAAACCAAAATTGGAATTGATCTATGATGATGTCACATTGGTTCAAGATAAGTCGGTGATTGATATTTTTCTCGCTTTTTCTAAGATAATGGCAGAAAAGCAGGAAGAATTGCGGACAAGCCATACAACCATTGCTCGTGATGAATACAAAATAGAAGACATGATGGAGCAGGTTCGGAGCTACCTTCAAAAGGAAAAGCGCTTGGCATTGCACCAATTATTTGCTGAGAGTCGAGACATG
Organism: Streptococcus handemini; assembly: GCF_040984445.1. NCBI lineage: Bacteria > Bacillati > Bacillota > Bacilli > Lactobacillales > Streptococcaceae > Streptococcus > Streptococcus handemini. The sequence continues at coordinate 17,044 of NZ_JBFRYH010000034.1, read as the reverse complement.
AATCAAGTCATTACGCTCTTTTTGGCCACGCTAGAAATGGTGAAAAGTAAGGAAATTACCATGGAGCAAACTGAAAATTTTGGAGAGATTTACGTAATAAGGAGTGAAGATGAGTCGATTAGCCGAGATTGAAGTCCTCTTATTTGTATCAGGAGAAGAAGGTTTAACGGTACGAAATATAGCAGAAATGCTTGATTTGCAACCATCTGCCGTGATGCAGCAAATTGAAAAATTAAGGGAGAAATACCAAAGCGATACTCAGTCAGGATTGGCAATTTTGGAGTCCTCCAATCGCTATAAATTAGTGACCAAAAAAGACTATGCAGAGCTGTTGCGGATTTATGCTAAAACGCCAATCAATCAGTCCATGTCGCGAGCATTACTTGAAACCCTATCGATTATTGCTTATAAACAGCCGATTACGAGGATTGAAGTAGACGACATTCGGGGTGTCAATTCAAGTGGAGCAATTAGTAAGTTGCAGGCCTTTGACTTGATTCGGGAAAATGGAAAAAAGGAAGTGCTAGGTCGTCCGAACCTATACATTACAACCGATTATTTCCTTGATTACATGGGGATTAACCATTTGGATGAATTGCCGGATGTATCAGAGCTTGATTTGGTCGATGAAGAAAGCGAATTGTTCGTAGAAAGAAAAGAGATAAAAGAAAATGAGAATCAATAAGTACATTGCACACGCTGGTGTGGCTAGTCGTAGAAAGGCAGAAGAGTTGATTAAGCAAGGCTTGGTGACGATCAACGGTCAAGTGGTGCGTGAGCTTGGCACAACCATTAAGTCTGGGGACAAAGTCGAGGTTGAGGGGCAACCAATTTACAATGAAGAAAAGGTCTACTACCTTCTCAACAAGCCTCGTGGGGTGATTTCAAGTGTGTCAGATGACAAGGGCAGAAAGACAGTGATTGACCTCTTGCCCCATGTCAATGAACGGATTTATCCTGTTGGGCGCCTAGATTGGGATACATCTGGGGTGTTGATTTTGACTAATGATGGTGATTTCACAGACGAAATGATTCACCCTCGGAATGAGATTGATAAAGTCTATGTGGCACGTGTCAAAGGAATTGCCAATAAAGAAGTTCTACGTCCTTTGACTCGTGGTGTTGTGATTGACGGTAAGAAAACCAAACCGGCTGTTTATACTATTCTAAAAGTAGATCCTGTCAAAAATCGTTCAGTCGTTGAATTGACCATTCATGAAGGGCGCAATCATCAGGTCAAAAAGATGTTCGAAGCAGTTGGTTTACAAGTTGATAAGCTCTCTCGAACTCGCTTTGGAAACCTTGATTTGACTGGTCTTCGTCCGGGGGAATCCCGTAAATTGAACAAGAAAGATGTCAGCAAACTCCATACCCTTGCTGTCACAAAGAAGCAGAAATCATGACTCGTATCTTGATTGGTTTGGTGCGTTTTTACCAGCGCTTTATCTCGCCCCTTTTTCCACCTAGTTGCCGCTATCAACCCACTTGCTCTAACTATATGATTGAAGCACTTCAAAAGCATGGTCTCAAGGGATTTGTAATGGGAATAGCCCGTATTTTTCGCTGTCATCCCTTTGTTGAAGGAGGTGAGGATCCTGTACCGGACCATTTTACGCTGAAAGGCCACCCAAAAATAGACTAGGACGTGCTTTCCGAACGAAAATAAGGAAAATGATTGAAAAATGCAGGATTTTCAATCATATCGCTTGACGGCTCACCTTGCTTGCGTTATAATAAGAACAAGATTTTCATTGATTTAAATCAAACCTGTTGTGATTTAAGTGAATGAAATCATCATTCACCATGCTGTTTGCTGAGCCTGACTCCGAGCAGTGTGGCTATTTTTTTGCAATGAGACATTGATAGGACGAAGAGAGTACGAGGAAAGTCGATGAATATTGAAGAATTATCCTACCAAGAAGTACAGCCACGCAATCATGTGGTCCTGTTTGAACCACAAATTCCACAAAATACAGGGAATATTGCCAGAACCTGTGCAGCGACCAACAGTCCCTTGCACATTATCAGACCAATGGGCTTTCCGATTGATGATCGAAAAATGAAACGAGCTGGTTTGGACTATTGGGATAAACTAGATGTCCGATTTTATGATGGCTTGGAAGAATTTATGGGTCAGGTAGGAGAAGGCAAGGTGCATTTGATTTCTAAGTTTGCTGAAACGAGCTATTCTGATGAGACTTATAACGATCATGCCGACCATTATTTTATCTTTGGTCGTGAGGACAAGGGATTGCCAGAGGACTTTATGAGAAAACACCCTGAAAAAGCACTTCGTATTCCCATGAATGATGAGCATGTCCGTAGTTTGAATGTGTCAAATACCGTCTGTATGATTATTTATGAAGCTTTGCGCCAACAGGCATTTGCAGGCTTGGACCTGGTCCACCAATATGAGGCAGACAAGCTGAAATAAGCGTTAGCTGTATAGCAGAGACTTGCGTTGGCAAGTCTTTTTTGGTATCATGAGTGTGGTTAGTGAAGTTTTCACTAGCTATACTCTATACAAATTGAAATGTGACTAGAGACTGGACTTGCAGTTAAAAATGTGAGCGAAGAATGTCAGATGTTGATTTTTAGATGAGTATCAGTCTTCGGGGCAGGGTGCAATTCCCTACCGGCGGTGATAGTCCGCGAGCGAAAGCCGATGTGGTGAAATTCCACAACCGACAGTATAGTCTGGATGGGAGAAGACGGAGAACGATTGCTTTGTAGCTGACAAGGCGAGGAAGGCTAGTTAATGCTTTCTGCTATTTTTGATAGGTGCAAAGGATTGATTTCCCACTTCTCTAATTTGTTAAAAATTGGAGGAAGAAGATGACACATACACGTAAAATGGCTCTGATTGCCATTCTTTCAGCAGTTTCTTTTCTGCTCATGTACCTAAAATTTCCCTTGATTCCGTCCGCGAGTTTCTTGGAAATTGACTTTTCCATTATTCCGATGCTGATTGGAATGTTGGTCTTAGATTTAAAATCTGCTTTTACCATTTTGTTGATACGGACAATTCTCAAGTTCTTGTTCAATAATAGTGGTCCGTCAACAGTCATTGGTTTGCCGATGAATATTGTGGCACTTGCTGTATTTATGATAGCTTTCTATGTGATTTGGAGCAAGAAGCAAACGATTCAGCAGTATATTCTGGCTTCGATTGTCGGAAGTGTTGGTTTGACGCTTGCGATGCTGTTTCTAAATTATATCTATGCGATTCCAGCTTATGCGACATTTGCAAATTTTGATATTCGTGAGATTTTAGGTGTTCGCAATTACTTAGTTGGAATGGTATTGCCCTTTAATCTCTTGCAAGGCCTGCTCTTTTCACTTGTTTTTTATCTGGTGTATCGTGCTGGTCAACCTATTTTACGAAAAGGATAGAAATAAGAATCTCACTCTTGTATGAAAAATAAATCATTCTACTTTCGAAATGCTTCTTTTACGGCTCTCTTATTTGTGATTCTAGGGTATTGTGTGAAATTTTATCCTCAACAATTGGTGAGCTTTGATAATAGCATTCAAACAGCTCTGCGTGGGGATTTCCCAGCACTTGCTACTCAGTTTTGGACCACTGTTACCTTGCTGGGTAACGTAACAGTTTTGCTACCCATTAGTTTGCTCCTTGCCTTCTTTTGTTATAAGAAGAAATGGAAAATGGAGAGTTACTTTGTTCTTGCTAGTTTTGCGGTGATGGGAGTCCTATCGACAGCCCTGAAATATGTCTACCAACGCCCAAGACCGAGCATTGAATGGCTGATTGATACAATTGGTTATTCTTTTCCAAGTTGGCATGCAGCATCGACCCTGATGATAGCAGGTGTTATGGTGATTTTTATTCAACAGCATCTCAAGCAACCTCTCTTAAAACGCTTCACACAGGGAGGACTGATTATTCTTGCTAGCTTGGCTGGATTATCACGAATTTATGTTGGTGTCCATTATCCAACGGATATTATTGGTGGTTGGCTATTAGCCATTACCCTTTTACAAATCCTGTTTCCATTTTATGACCAATTGCGGTTTACATGGAGATTTCAAGGAAAACAGAAATAAAAAATAGGAGATTGGGAAAAGCACCTAGTATCCTATTTTTTTGTTACAGATACATGGTCTATTCGATAAGGAATAGCGCAGCTTATACTCAATGAAATTCAAAAATACCAGCTTATCTCTCATTTATAATCCTAAAAAATATAAATTGGTTGCATTGACAAAGTTAGGACAGTGCTTGCGTCCGCACTATCTAATAAAGTATCGAAAAATGCTCATTTTGCTAGCAATAGAGTATTAGACTAAAATGTACCTATTTTGGATGAACATTTTCAAAGTATACCTAGGGGTACTGAAAATATTGATTTGAAAACATTTACAGGGATAAAAGAATTCTCATTTCAAAGTAAATTTGATACAACAGTAAAAATAATTTTGAAAAAAATAATAAATTTATAAGGATGGAATTTATGAACCGCAAAAAGTTCAATCGAGAATTTGATGAGATTGATCGCAAGAGTCGCGTCAAATTACATAAATCCGGTAAAAATTGGGTGCGAACGCTTATGTCGCAACTTGGTTTGTTGCGTGTCTTGGGAAGCAAGAATGCCGCAGAGCAAGTTGTTGTAGACCGATAATTCAGATGTGATTGAGTCAAATACGGCTGCTTATTTGAAAGCACTCGTCTCTCTTGGAGTCGTCGGGGGGGGGGGACGTTATTAACACAAACACAGGCCTACGCTGAAGAAGTACCGCAAATGGAAAAAGAGCTGTCGGATCAGACAGAAGGAATTGTTGCAGGTAAGGATACAGTCGTCCTGTCTAGAGAAGAAGCCATTGATTCAACTTCTGAATTAGAGCCTGTTCCTAACTCAGATTCAGAGTCTCTTACGACAAGTGACACAAGCTCTCTTTCAGAAAGCGAGTCTGTGAGTACATCTGCATCAACAAGTGCGGTGGTGTCTGAAAGTACCTCCATCTCAGCATCAGTTTCTGCATCTGCGTCTCTTTCAACTAGTGAATCAGTTAGCGCGTCAATTTCGACCAGTGAGAATGTCTCAATGACGATAATCGATTCTGCATCAGCAAGTGACACAGAATCGGCAGCAGCACAGCTGGAATCACTCAGTGCAACAAGCGAGTCAGTGGGTTCAACAGTGTCTTCGATACCAGAAGTTTCAGAAGATACAACTGTTGTAAACTCTAACTTTTCAGCTGAAGCAGTAGCACCTAAGACTCTGTTTCGGCCAGTACGTCTGCTTTAATGAGTACCAGTCAATCATTAAGTACAAGTGCTAAGCTTAGTGAAAGTATATCAACGAGCGCTAAATTGAGTGCCAGTGTCTCAACAAGTCAGTCGTTAAGCACGAGTGCAAGCGTCTCGACCAGCCAGTCGTTAAGCACGAGTGCAAGCGTCTCGACTAGCCAGTCGTTGAGTACGAGCGAAAGCATGTCGACTAGTCAATCGTTGAGCACGAGTGAATCTACCAGCACAAGTACAGGTATAGGTACTGGTATTAATGAGAAGCCAATTTTGAGTCTTTCCCTTTCAGAAAGCCTCAGCACAAGTATTAGTGAATCACTAGCAGCTTCAGAATCAGCTAGTGCAAGTATCTCAGCATCGATGAGTGCCAGTGAATCTATTAGTACCTCAGCTTCAATCAGCGCAAGTGTGTCGACCAGTCAGTCTTTAAGTACCAGTGAATCTACTAGCACAAGTACATCAATAAGTGCAAGTATCTCAGAGTCGACGAATGCCAGTGAGTCATTCAAACCATCAGAATCAATGAGTGATCAGCCGTCGGAAAGTCAGTCAGAATCAATGTCGACAACGACCTCTGAATCTGCAACTAAATCTGAAGTGATAGCACCATTAAACGCTAAGTTGCCTCAGACAGGTACAGAAGCAAATAAAGGTGGTCTTATTGGAGGATTGAGTGCCTTAGCAGCTTTAATAGCATTCAAGCGCAAGAAGAAAGAAGATGGAGTAGTTGATGACTAACATCATCTATGATGCAGATTGTAGTAAAAGAACGATGAGATCCCTCATCGTTCTTTTCTTTAAAAAAGGCAAGGGAGAATCCCAAGCCTTCATGTATTGGATGGATAGCAGTGCTAGTTTGTTTTTACAGGTTGTTTCTCTGCTTGTTCTATCGCAGATTGAATAGTTTGAGCAAAGAGTGTTGCGCCATCTGTTGCCAGATTAAAGTGGACAAGGTCGGTATTTGTCCAAATATGTGGATTTTCTTTGGCAACCCGGTACCAATCTGCAATGCTGATGTAGTTGTATTTCTTTGCTAGTTGGCGTTCATACTGTCCGATTTGATAGGCAAGGGCTTGGCCAGAAGCGTTATTCCCATCATAAGGTGTGACAAAAATTAGTCGATGTCCTTTTGGAAATTGTTCTACAAGATTATCTAATAGCTCGTGATAATTTTCGCTTGCATTGGTCCCCAGCGCAATCACGACATTTTCTTTTAATGAGTGACTATTTTGATAGAGCTGGACGAGCTTGTCTGCCTCAGATAGGTTTCGGCTAACAGCCCCATCTAACTGGGCCTTTGGTAGTAGAGATTGGATACCTTCGCTTGCACGAACGCTGACAGAGTCACCGATAATGGTGATTCCTTTTTCTACATTATAGTCAGTCGCTTGTGCATTTTCAGCTGCAGAACGGGTAGAAATCATCTGGCGTTCTGCTTGATAGAGATTGTTTACGAGTGATTCACGTTCAAAGTTTCCTAATCGTGGTGCAAAAAGGCTGATTCCGAAAGCAGTAAATGCTAAGACAACACCAGTCGACCAAATCCATCTTGTGTAAGGTGTGAGGTCAATTTCTAGACCGAGCAATTTCCCTCTTCTTCCAGCCAAATATGGTTCAAGGAGATAGAAAGAGAAGGTTGCAAAAATGATTGAAAACAGGAGGGTTAATGCGACAGCTAACACATGAGGAAGCAACTGTGAAAGGATAATATAAAATGGCCAGTGAAAGAGATAGACACCGTAGGAGATATTGGAAAGGAAGAGCAAAATAGCAGGTTCCTTAATCTGTTCTGTCTTTTCATGCAAGACCCGAACCCCATAAATCATGGCAGCTGTAGCTAGACTTGAAAGGAGAAATCCAAATAGGTAAGTCCAGATACTGTTGAATGTCAAAAAGAGAAGGAGTAGCAACTCCACGGCCAAGCCACCTGCAATGACAGACAGTACCCGTTTTAAGTTCCATTTGGCAATCACTCTTTCAAATGGTCGAGTAAGCTTTTTTAGTCCAGTTAAACTAGCCAGAACGCTTCCTAAAAAGAAAGGGAAAATATGTGTTAGGGTAGAAAAATAAATGGTCGAGAAACTTTTAACAAAAAAGCTCGAAATGAACATGGCAAGAAAGCTACTCAAAAAGAGGAAGCTAGAGGTGAGGAAGACCATTCCGCGGAGGTGCCCAATGGTTTTGGCAAATCGTGTCATTCCCCAGATAATCAAGGCCCACAGTACATAAAACTGAGCCTCGATGGCTAGACTCCAAGTGTGGAGAAAGAGATGGGGGGTGAATTGATTTTCATAGGAACCCCCAGCCAAGATTTCAAAGAAATTAGTCATGAATCCTAGAGCAGCCATCAACTGGCGACCAATGCCAGCTATGAAATCACTACGTACGAGTAAGGCTAGCGGTGTTGTAATGAGAAGGGTAAAGACGACTGGTGGGAAAATCCGATAAAAACGTCGCTGGAAAAATCCTTTAAAATCGATTGTTTGATGCTTGGCATATTCATCTAAAAATAAGGCTGTTGTCAGATAACCCGATAGGGTGAAAAAGAGGTCTACACCGACAAAGCCACCAGGGAAAAAGGAGATATAGAAGTGATAGAGTAAGACAAAGAGCATCCCAATCACTCGGATTGCTGAAAACCATTTAATTCGCATGTTGATAAATTCCTTGCTTGAATGTTCCTTCGTAGACAACCTTTTCTTCAGTGGTTAGTTTGCCCTGCCCTTCTGCGATGCCATTTTTAAACTGCCCTTCGTAGGTCCAGCCGGCCGCAGATGTAAAGATTCCCTTGCCATTAAAACTACCATTTTTGAATTGTCCTTCATATTTGTCACCGTTTTCGAAGGTCATAGTACCTTTTCCAGACATTTTACTTGCGACTACTGCACCATGATAGGTGATTTTTCCGTTGTCGAGAGTTAAAGTCTGCTTGATGGGAATTCTACCTAAAAAGACAGATGAGGCACACAGAAGAATGAAGACAATGCTAGCTTTTTCGATATTGCTTCTGGTGAGGTAAGATTTTGTGTCTTTTAAGTCGATTGTTTGAAGATACTGTAGTAACTGATTCATGAGAGTTCCTCTTTCTCGTAGTTCTTTCATTTTATCATTTTTTAGACTTTCTGGCAAAGAGAGTTCATTAAAAAAATCGCCTATAAAAGACGATTCTTCCAAACAATACAGCCTTCTATTACTATCTGATATGTTTCTTCGAAATCCCCTGTGTACCAAGGGTCTGGCACACTTTGTGTAGCAAAAGGATGAATTTTTGGATGCAACCGCTCTGGTAACATGTTTTTTAAATCAGCGATATTTTGGTTATCCATACCGATAATATAATCCGCTTTTTCTGCAGTTTCTAATGTGATTTGTTGAGATGTTTTTTGAGAATTGTAGGGGATGTGATACTGTTGAAAGATAGCTTGTGTTCCTCTGTGAATCGGATTGCCATGTTCCCATGAAGAAGTTGCACGGCTTTCAATAAGCAGCTGATCTGTGAGATTTTTCATGACAAATTCAGCCATTGGGCTGCGACAAATATTGCCAAGACAGACGAAGACGATATGTTTCATTGGATTCTCCTTTGCTTTTCTAATCTCTATTATATCTTATTTTGTCAAAAAGTGAGGATTATTATTTTCTGTGAATTGTGGAACTTTTCTCATAAAGTTTCAAATGCTTGCAATTTCTACCATCTTTATTTATAATGATTATAAATAAGAGAAAGTAGGTATGACCTCATGATAAACAAATTTTACCAATCTCCAGCTGAAATTGCGAATTTTGGAAAACCACAGCCTGAACCAGAAACAAAGGCTCTTTTAAACCAAGCAGTTGCTGACTTGTCAGTTGCTCATTCCATTCTCCACCAAGTACACTGGTACATGCGCGGGCGTGGATTTCTTGTATGGCATCCAAAAATGGATGACTATATGGAAGAATTGGATAGCTACCTTGATGAAATGAGCGAACGCTTGATTACTTTGGGCGGAGCACCGTTTTCTACCTTGAAAGAATTCAGCGACAACAGCCAGTTGAAAGAAGTATCAGGCGATTATAGTTTATCTATGGAAGCTCAATTGGGGCGTGTCGTAGAAGTCTTCCGTTACCTTGTCGGACTTTTCCAAAAAGGACTGGATGTGACCGATGCAGAAGGAGACGATGTGACAAATGACATCTTCAACGGTGCAAAAGCTAGTCTTGAAAAACACATCTGGATGCTCCAAGCAGAGCTAGGACAAGCACCGGGCTTGTAGAATAATAGTAGGGATAGATATTTGTAAAACCAGCACGACGAGTGTTGGTTTTTTGTCTGCCATGATATGACATTTGTCATTTCTTCTAGTGACAAATCTATCTAGTGAGAAAAAGGGAGAAGGAGTATACTGGCTATAAAGAAAAAAGGAGAATGTCATGAACCAGTGGACTATAAAAGTCATTGTCCTAACCCTTGCAGGAATGCTCACCTACCATTTTATGGGGAGTCAATTTGAGGGAGGTTTCCTGTGGGAAGTTTATGCAACTTTTGGAGTTGCTGTTTATGTATTGGAGAAGGTGAGTCAGCTTGTTAACAAACTTATGAAAGTATAAAAGGAGGCAAAAAATGACTATGATTGATGTGAAAAAGATTTCAAAGAGTATCAAAGGAAAGCAGATTTTACAGGATGTGTCCTTTGAAATTGGTGAGGGTGAGTGTGTTGCTTTGATTGGGCCAAATGGGGCAGGAAAGACTACCTTAATGTCCTGTTTATTGGGGGATTGGTTTGTGACAAGTGGCAGCATCGCGATTCAGGGAAGGAAAGTGATGGATGCTGCTTTAAAGAAGGTAGTTGGGATATTACCACAGGAAAATGCAGTTCCTACGGCTCTCAAGGTTAGCGAGTTGATAGCCTTTTTCCAAGCAATTTATCCAAATTCCTTGTCGAATCAGGAAATTGATGCCCTTCTGCGATTTTCTCCTGAGCAGAAAAATCAACTGGCAGAAAAATTATCGGGTGGTCAAAAGCGCTTGTTGTCGTTTGTGTTCACCTTGATTGGTCGTCCGTCCATTCTCTTTTTAGATGAGCCAACAACGGCTATGGATACGTCAACTCGCCAGCGTTTCTGGGAAATTGTTCATCATTTAAAAGATAGCGGTGTGACTATTGTTTATTCTTCGCATTATATCGAAGAAGTCGAGCATACAGCGGACCGTATTTTGGTCTTGCACCAAGGAAGATTACTGCGGGATACGACTCCTTTTAAAATGCGATCTGAGGAGAGAGAAAAGCAATTCACCATTCCAAAAGAGTATCGAGCGGTAGTGGAATCGTGGGAGAATGTCTATGGCATGGAAGAAAGTCATGATAGAATCCATTTTATGACCAAAGAAGCAGCTGTGGTCTGGCAAGCCCTACAGGAAGTCAACTGTCCAATCATGGAGATTGAAATGACCAATAAAACCCTACTCAATACCCTATTTGATACGACCAAGGAGGACGCACAATGAAAGCTCTATTAAAGATTGAATACCTCTTAACCAAGCGGAATGTGTTTGGCTTTATTATGGGAATTGGCATGCCTATCCTCTTTTTCCTCTTATTTTCTTCTATGTTTGATTCCTCCTATGGTAATGTAGCTGCGTTAACGAGAAATTATTTGCTGACGATGACGGCTTTTAGTATGAGTAGTTTTGGCTTATTTAGCTTTCCAAGCATGCTGGAAGAGGATGTGAGAAGTCGCTGGCTCTTGCAGCTTCAGCATTCTCCCTTGCCTCTTTCCCAGTATTATCTTGCCAAAGTGTTGAACGTCTTAGTTTCTTTTGTTATATCGATTATAGCCAATTTTGCAGTGGGTGCGATTTTTCGAGATGTGCGGATGACGGCAGAACAGTGGATTCTCTCAGCCCTCTTATTGCTCACAACGAGTGTAGTCTATTTGGCGATTGGTTTGGCATTGACGCTATTTAAAAATCGACAAACTTCGTCCGTTGTTGCTAATCTTTTGTATTTCGTGTTGGCTATTTTTGGTGGCAGTTGGATGCCCTATGAAGTCTTGCCTACATGGATGCAGTCTGTGGCACATTTTACCCCGTCCTATTATGCCAATCAACCAGTCCTCCGCTATATCAATGACCATCATTTGCAATTCTCCTCTTTACTAATGGTCTTGCTGTATACCATAATAATAGTAGGTCTAACATTAGTACTGAAAAAGAAACAGGAAGTGAGATAAGGTGAGATTGCTGCATAAGTTCAAACAAATCCATATCATGTACTATGTATCGTTACTGTATTTGGTTTTTCCCTTTTACTATTCGCTAAGCGGTGACTATCCATTCTATATCTTTTGGTTGACGATTTTGTTTATGGTCGCTTACCTTGGTATTGTGATGACGGAACATCCGCTAGTAGTCAATCTCTTTTGGCTTTATCTCTGTTTTTATGTACCTTTCGTCACCTTCAATGGAAGTCCGAATATTTCCATGTTCAATTTTTTCTTATCAAATATTCTGGTTTGGCGTTTTGAGGACGATAAGCCAACGGGATTTCGCTATGTGAGCTTCTATCTTGTACTCTTTGTCACTCTGTACCCTATTCTGGCTGATACAGATATTGCGACACAACTTTTTCTCCTAATCATGGATGTGGTCTGTCTTGGTATGTTGTATGCCATGAGGCAGGTTATCAAGCGAACAAAGATCGAAAAGGAATTGACTGCAAAAAATGCCTCAATCAACCTGCTTCTAGCTGAAAATGAACGCAATCGGATTGGGCAAGACTTACACGATACCTTGGGGCATGTCTTTGCTATGTTGAGTGTTAAGAGTGAATTAGCATTGACCCTTATGGAACATGGCGCCTATGAAAAGGCTCAGAAAGAAGTACAGGACTTGCGTGCTATTGCTAAAGATTCGATGCAGGAAGTCAGAGAAATTGTCCAAGCTCTAAAAGTACACAGTCTGGAGGAAGAATTGCAGATTTTAGGAAATATGCTTGAATTAGCAGGCATTACCTTGATTGTTGAGAAAGAAGAAGTAGAGATTGGAAAAGAGCAAGAAGCTGCCTTGACCATGGCCCTGCGTGAATTGGGTAATAACCTCATTAAGCATAGTCAGGCAAGCCAATGCCGCATTTACTTGCGTGAAAAAGGGGAGAGAATTCAGGTTCTGATAGAAGATAATGGAGTTGGTTTTGAACAGGTCACTGGAGAGGAATTACATTCCATTCGTGACCGCTTGATTCGCTACCAAGGTAGGGTAGAAATTATCTCTTTAAAGCAGCCGACTCAGATTCAGCTAGACATTCCGAAAGGAGACGCAAATGAACATTCTCGTTGCTGAAGACCAAAGTATGTTGTGGGACGCACTCTGCCAGCTCTTGGAATTACAGGGCAGTGTAGCCCAAGTATTTCCAGCCAAAAATGGCTTAGAAGCGCAAGCTATTTTACAAAAGGAAAGGGTAGATGTTGCCATTTTAGACATTGAAATGCCTGAGATGACAGGTCTGGATGTCCTTGAATGGGCAAAAGAGGAGTTACCGAGCTTAAAAGTGATTATGGTGACAACCTTCAAGAGGCCGGGTTATTTTGAACGTGCGATTCGAGCAGATGTGGATGCCTATGTACTGAAATAACGGAGTATTGCTGAATTGATGCGGACTATTGAGCGGGTGCTCCAAGGCCAAAAAGAATACTCGCCTGAGCTGATGGAGAGCTTTTTCACCATGAAAAATCCCTTAACTAAACAGGAACAAATCCTACTCCAAAAAGTCGCACAAGGCCTATCTAACAAAGAAATTGCCGACCAAATGTACCTCTCAAACGGAACCATTCGTAACTATATGTCTACCATCCTCAGCAAATTAGATGCCGAAAACCGCACCGAAGCCGCTAACACCGCCAAAGAAAATGGGTGGATGTAACACTCCGGGGGAGTGTTACAAGTTGGAGATAGGAGAAATGAAGTTTCTTTCATTGCAGTCGGTGAACTATTGTAAGTTGGAAATAAAGGAATCGCAGGTTCTGTCATTGTAGTTCAGTAGATTGTTAGAGGTTGGAAATAAAAGAAGCGTTTTGTCAGTAAACTATAGGAGGCTATTATAAATGGAACATGCGACGGTGTTGGCAGTTTTTACTTCTCCTTATATCTGACATCGTATGGTTTTCACTAAGAACCTGTATTCACAACTCAGCAACTCTATTCAGAGCTTATTTTTCGCTATTCATCGTTGATTTTTTTCGAAATACAGTCAGTATTCCTTCAAAAAAACGCCTTGATTATCGTAAAATAAGCTCCCGATTAGAATGACTTCGCTTATGAATACAGGTTCTAAGTGTTGGTTGAACGTGATGAACTTGTTTTTTAAAGGAATATGTGATATAATTCTGGATAGGAATACGTTTTCACATTTTGGTTACTAGAGTGTTTGGAGGATTGCTATGAAACATCTGACTATTTTGTTAGCTTATTTGGCTACTTGGGCCTTGCTGGCTCGATTTTTCCCAACAGGATATTCAATTATCCAACAGGTGTTATGGTGGGTACTGCTCATTATGGTAGGTCATCGGCTTTACATAATCGTCAAAGCCTATATTCGCTTTAAGAAAGAAGAGCGATAGTCTATTTCTCCTTTTCAATTGCAATATTGGTCAAGTTTTGCTACACTTTTTCTATGAAGAAACTTTATGATGTGCAACAGTTATTAAAGCAATTTGGAATCATCATTTATATGGGAAATCGCTTGTATGATATTGAGATGATGCAGATTGAACTGCAGCGGATTTATGAGGCGGACTTGCTTGACCGCGTGGAGTATATGGAAGCTGAATTGGTCTTAAGACGGGAACATCGTTTGGAATTAAACTATCAAGGGAAAAAGGAGTAGAAAATGTCAACACTTTATGTATTACTATTGTTTGTAGCTGTATTGGGGGCTTGGATGGGCTTCAATTATTGGCGTTTACGCCGAGCAGCCAAGGTCGTTGAGAATCATGAGTTTGCGCAGAAAATCTACAGTGGGCAACTGATTGATTTACGGGAGCCGACAGAATATCGTAAAAAACATATTATGGGGGCACGTAATATTCCCTATCAGCAATTAAAGCAAAGCCTTGCTGCCCTTCGTAAAGATAAGCCAGTTTTGTTGTATGAAAATGACCGTGGACAATTTGTGACACAAGCAGCTCTCTATTTGAAAAAGCAAGGATTTAATGATATTTACATTCTGAGCTATGGTCTAAATAGCTGGGATGGAAAAGTGAAAACGAACTAAACGGAATAGAGTTGAAAGAGAGCAGGCATGCTCTTTTTGTCTTTTTTAATGAAGACTTGTAGATATTTTTTACAGCTAAGATTGCTAGCAGTTATGCTATAATAAGAACTATGAGAATTATTTCTGGAAATTATGGTGGCAGACCGCTCAAAACCTTGCCAGGTCAGACGACACGCCCGACTTCGGACAAGGTGCGTGGCGCGATGTTTAATATGATTGGTCCCTATTTTGACGGAGGCCGTGTTTTAGATTTGTTTGCAGGAAGTGGTGGCTTGTCTATTGAGGCTATTTCGCGCGGAATGGACCAAGCCGTGTTGGTGGAACGAGATCGACAAGCGCAGTTAATTATTGCAGACAACATTCGGATGACCAGGGAAGCTGAGAAGTTTCAATTATTGAAAATGGAAGCCCAGCAAGCCTTGCAAGTGGTGCAAGGTCCCTTTGATGTCGTTTTTTTAGATCCTCCGTATGCTAAGGAAACGATTGTCGAAACCGTTACAGTCTTGTGTCAGAAGAATTTACTGGCAGAAGAGGTCATGGTCGTCTGTGAAACGGATAAGCAGGTTGAACTCCCAGAAGAAATTGCCGACTTGGGTATCTGGAAAGAAAAAATTTATGGAATTAGCAAGGTAACAGTCTATGTCAGATAAAGTCGGACTTTTTACAGGGTCATTTGATCCACTTACAAATGGACATCTGGATGTGATTAAACGGGCTAGTCAGTTATTTGATGTCCTGTATGTTGGTGTGTTTGTCAATCAGCATAAAAAAGGTTTGCTTGCTAGTTCAGAGCGGAAGCGTTTGATTGAAGAAGTAGTAGCGGACATGCCGACGGTTAAGGTTTTGGTTGCACAAGATCAATTGGTGGTTGATGTGGCACGAGAAATCGGTGCGAGCTATTTAGTGCGTGGACTGCGCAATGGGATTGATTTGGAATACGAATCGAGTTTTGATTTTTACAATCGTGCATTAGCTCCCCAACTAGAAACCATTTATCTCTTGGCTAAGCCAGAATACAAGTTTGTCTCGTCTAGTCAGGTCAGGGAATTGTTGCAGTTTCACCAAGACATTAGTCCGTATGTGCCAGAAATTATTAGCAAGGAATTACAACAGAATGAAAAAAAATAAAAAATTACTCCTGATTCTCTCGATTGTTCTATCAACTGTCCTTTTATGGGCAGCCGTTTTCTTCCCCCTTCCCTACTATATCGAAAGCCCTGGCGGAGCATCTGATATTCGAACTGTCTTGACAGTAGATGGAAAGAAAGATGACAGATCAGGCTCGTATAATTTTGTTTATGTCCAAGTCAAACCCGCTACTGCGTTTCAACTCTTACTTGCTGCACTGGATTCCCATTCGGATATTATTCCAAAGGAAGAGTTGGCGGGTGGAGCAAATAGCGAGGAATTTTACCGAATCAGCCAATTCTATATGGAAACCTCTCAAAATATGGCTAAGTATCAGGGATTAACTCTAGCCAAAAAAGACACTTCTTTAGAATTTTTCGGAGTTTATGTCCTCAATGTGACGGAGGATTCGACCTTTAAACAGATTCTGAATATTGCGGACACAGTTGTGAGTGTGAATGGCAAGACATTTAAGAGTTCTCCTGAACTCATTGACTATGTCAGCAGCTTAAAACTAGGCGACGATGTTGAAGTAGGTTATCTCAGTTCTGGTAAGGAATTGACTGCTAAGGGAAACATTATCAAACTCGAAAATGGAAAAAATGGGATTGGAATTGGCCTAGTTGACCATACCGAGGTTAAAAGTAGTGAAAAGATTGATTTCCAAACTGGGAATATCGGTGGTCCGAGTGCAGGTTTGATGTTTACACTTGCCATTTACACACAGCTAGCTGATTCTGATTTGCGGGACGGACGAGTGATTGCGGGTACTGGAACGATTGAGCAAGACGGCTCTGTCGGTGATATTGGCGGAGCGGATAAGAAGGTTTTGTCTGCTGCTAAAGCTGGGGCAAGTATCTTCTTTGTTCCCAATAATCCTATTGATCCTGAAATCTTAAAACAAAAACCAGATGCTAAAACGAATTATGAGGAAGCAATGGAAGCTGTGAAGAAAGATAAATTGGCTATCAAGGTTGTGCCGGTGACCAATGTCCAAGAAGCGATTGATTATCTGAAAAAAACAAAGGATCAATAGGCTCTTTTTCTTCACTATCTAGAGAATATGAGAATGGCCAAATTTCAAGTCCAAGTTAGCCAGTTTGTAAAAACTCACTAGGAGATTTGTAATCTAGTATTTTCTTTGGATAGTTATTAATCCACTTTTCAATAAATGCAACTTGTTGAGTAGTTGCATTTTTACTTGCCTTAGGTAACCAACGACGGATGAGTCTATTATGATTTTCATTGGTTCCTCTCTCCCAAGAGGAATAAGGATGGGCATAATAAATGTGCTCAGGGTCAAAAACATCTGATAAGCGACTGAATTCAGTACCATTATCCGCTGTGATAGAGTTTATGGGATAGTCTTTGAGAATAGTTTTGAGAGCACGATTCACTG
>NZ_JBFRYH010000033.1:0-21793 GCF_040984445.1 Streptococcus handemini | reverse complement strand
GCTGATGGCAAATCTTTGATAATTGTTTGATATTCCATTGTAAGTGATGGGATTTAGCGATATACTGTAAGTGGCTCATTTGGACTAACCTCCTGTTTGTTTGGTCACTTACAGTATAGTTCCATTGTAAGTGATGGGATTTAGCGATATACTGTAAGTGGCTCATTTGGACTAACCTCCTGTTTGTTTGGTCACTTACAGTATAGTCCTTTTGCGCTTTTTATTGTATTCTGAGAGTAACTAGCACCACGAGTTAAAACATGATTTATTTATCACAGCTACTCAAAACGTGACAAACAATCGCACACGAACAACATATAAACGCTCGATTAACCGATTTTCGCAATGGGCTAAAGATCACAATCTAAAAAAGAAAGAGGAGATTACAGAAGAAGTCATTCAAGCCTATCATAATGATTTAAGTAATGATCCAAGAGAATACACAGCAGCCACTATTCATACCTATCTCGCCCCAATCTGCAAGGCCTCAGATATCAATATGAATAGAATAAGAAAACACAAGCGGACTAGCGATAAAATTATACGTGGTCGAAAACGTGACAAAAATGCACAAGGAAAGCGACAAGAGAACGACTCTCGCTTCTCTCGCGTTATTGATTTTCAAAAAGCAGTCGGTATTCGTAGAAGCGAGTTGAAAGAGTTAACAGGAGGAGATTTAAAGAAAGACGTCTACGGAAACTATTATGTAATTGTGAAAAGAGGGAAAGGTGGTAAGTACCAAGAACAGCTGATTTTACCCCAGGATGTTCCAGTCATACTGAAAACATTTCAAAATATTACAAGGGATAAGAAGGTTTTTTCAGAACAAGAAATGAATAATCTGATTAACTTTCATGGCATGCGTGCCCAACACGCGCGAGACTGTTACTTCTACTTCTTAGACAAAATACAACGAAATGAGAACTACGCTAGAAGTCTTAAAAGACAGTTAATCAACTTTTGGGAAATTGGACATCAAAAACTGTGGGAGGAATCAAATAAAAAATTTGTGAAACAACGTAATACTTTTATCTACGATTTAAGAGATGAAGCATATAAACTCCGAGGCGCAAATTATAAAAAAGCACTCCAAACAGGAATGCCTACTACCTATAACCGTCTTGCTCTCATGGCTGTATCCGTCTTAAACCTCTCTCACTGGAGACTGTCTGTCACAATCACAAATTATATTTTATAGCCTGATGTTTATTTGAAATTTACGATATGCTAACTTTCAATAAAGGAAAAAGCTACTTTATTCTATTCATCAGAAATAGTACCAATCTCAAACCAAAGATAAACAACGTAAAATTGTTTGTCTTTTTCTATATCCTAATCAGCCATTTGGAATAAAATATCCTGAATATCGTGCTATTTTTTTGAAAAAATTGTTTTTATTTTGAACTTTTACGGCATAATACTTTTGTATACAAAAAGTGTAATTTATAAAATTTTATATCACTGCGAAAAGTTAACTTTTTAGATTAAAAAATATTGAAAGGAAATTACCTTATGACTAAAATAAATTGGAATTGGACTCTTTCAGAAGTTCTAAAACAAAAAACACAACCAATGATAATGATTAGCGAGAAGAAAGGAAATGAGTATATAACTGATGTTATTCCTGTTTTAAATGTGGTGCCACTCGGTTCAATTGAAGAAATTGACGGAAAGTTTAGATACTCTATCGTATACATCAACAACGATCTGGAATATTCTATCAAAGCATCAAACGAGGTGGAAATGAAATATTGAACGAATATCCAGTGAATGTTGCAGCAGATAAACTTGTGAAAAAAGTAATTCACAATATGCAGTGGAACAAAAATAAAAAGGTTATCAATGTAAACGACCAAACCGACAACAATAACCCCACAACACAACAAAAATAGCAACGACCATTTCTGTTGTTGCTATTATCTCAAAATATGATGAAAAAAACAAATATAAGGAGTAGATAATATGCAAAATACAACTATAAATAAAAATGACCTAGTAAAGCTAGGCTATACAGAACATACAGCAACGGTTATTATTAGACAAGCAAAACAAATTATGGTACAACAAGGATATGCTTTTTATCATAATCGTCGGTTAGGGCGAGTACCTGTCACGACCGTTGGATCAATTCTTGGTATTTCACTTCTCGATAATTTAAAGGAGGAGTAAATAACTATGTCTCAACAAACAACTAAATATACAGGTGTCTATATTGATGGACAAGGCAAATTTTTTTATCAAACTGAACTTGGCGTAGATAGAATCACAGGAAAACGAATCCGTAAAAAAGGACGCAAAGACCAGAATGGAAAAGTTTTCACTTCTGCTAGTGAAGCATATAAAGAGCTAACTCGTATAAAACGGGAGTATCACAAATCTCAAGGATTCTCAAACTACAGAATGACCTATAAGCAATTCATGGATACTTATTATATTCCCTATTATAAAACAACGGTTCAAGATAGCACATTTAGTGTTCGTGAAAAAAACTTAGAGAAAATTCGTGATAGATTTGCTGAGACTTCTTTAAGAAATATCAGATTGGAACAGGTTCAAGCCTTTCGAACATGGCTATTAATGGATAGCAACGATGGTGGTTCGGGATACTCACAAAGCTATGCCAGCTTAATTTTTGGTATGTTTCGTAAATCTTTAGACTACGCTTTACAAATGGGGTATATTGAGCAAAATATATCTACGAGAGCTAAAGCAATTCCAAAAGGGAAAGCTATTGTACCGTACTGGAATAAAGCAGAATTTGAAGCAGTCATCTCAACGATATTTTTAGATGATGTTTATGAACACCTTTGTTTCGTCATGCTATGGACTTACTTTATGACTGGTGTGCGTGTAAACGAGGGTTGTGCATTACAGTGGGCAGATATTGACTTGAGTAAAGCACGAATTCGTGTCCATCATATGTTGGTCGTAAAATCTAAATCTGAATGGTGGCGTAATTCATATACTAAAACTGAAGATGGAAAACGCATGATTAGCATTGATAAAGATACTATTCAAATACTAAAACGGTGGCGAGAAATTCAAAAAGAATTTGGTTTAGGTAAGGAAAACGATTTTGTGTTTTCTTATGATGGTTTTCCTATGTTAAAATCTACAATATCAAGAATTATAAAGCGATATGCAAAACTAGCAAATATTAAACCAATACAAGCTAAAGGCTTACGACATTCTCATGCTTCATATTTGATTAATGAGTTTAATGTGTCCATTTTAATTCTATCACGTAGACTTGGTCATTCTAGCCCAGAAATTACTTTGAAGCATTACTCACACCTATGGAGTGGAGCCGATGAAACTATTACGAGTAATATGGTTGGTAATATAAACTTTTGCCCTTCAAACAAAAGCTTAGTCAAGTTTAATGGCAATCAGTCACTATTACCAGAACGATTATCAACCCCACCAGCTTCCCCACCAAAAATAGTTGAAAGTCTAACAAACTCTGATATATCAACGTTTATAAGAAGGTTGTAACTATTGAGTGGGAGTAAAATAATCCAGTGGATTATTTTAGCCCGAACCTAAAAATAAAGGAGTTAGGAGAATCAATTTCTATGAAATCACAATTGAGTTCCACTCCCATTCTTTTCATATCCGTTAAGTAAACAAAATAGCACCCGCTTCAAGGTGCTATTTTTTATCTAACTTCTCTCAAGTCTGCTTGAGTATAACGAATAAGATTTACATCTTCGTTTGTCAATAAATATCTCGGCGATACCCAAATTCAAGTGCCAAAATAATCAACTTATCATCTTGAATATGGCAAATCAATCGGTAATCACCGATACGGTAACGCAACTCCTTAGCATGATTGCCTTTGCCTGTCAAGCCTTTTCCGTTCGCTCTTGGATTATCGGTCCCTTCTAAATACTTATCTATCCTAGCAAATAGTAACATCTGAATTGGTTTATATAGTTTTTTAATCTGCTTTTGAGCCTTTTTCAAATATTCTAGTTGGTACATCTTACAAGCCTAGGCTTGATGATAAATTTTTAAATCATACTCATTTTTAATGTCACACTCTAGGGCTTCTTTAAACAAGCTAGAAAGGCTTTGCCATGTCAAACGTATCTTGAAAAGATTCCATTCATTTTCATGAAGGTTGATGGATAATGGTACCGTCCATATCCGTAATGACGCCATTTTGGTAGACACGATAGAGAGTGGTATCATTTCCTTGTAGAAGGTTAAACGGTATGGCATCTGTACGATTATAATTATCTTCAATTACTTGCCATTCTTTTTCACCCAATATCATAGTGGCATAGTTGATTGTATCTTGACCGCTTTCAAGGGCTACACCTGTGTTTTTACCATGTAAAGCATCTACAGCAGATAAACTACTGCTCGGTTCTGTACTACTTGAAGAAGCAGTTGAACTGCTACTGACCGTCTGACTTGTAGTAATGGAGGAACTTTCCTTACTAGACTGGTCTTTACCTTGGGAACAAGCCGTCAATAACAACAAAGTTGATAGTAGAGTAAAACATATCTTGTAGGTCTTTTTCATCTGTATCTCCTCCTAATCTCTATGGATGGTGAAGCCTGTTGCTTGCTGGGTAGCCATAATAGTCATATCTGAGATCTGAACATGACGAGGCTGGTTGACCACAAATAGAACGCTTTGCGCAATATCCTCTGTTTGTAGTGCTTCAATGCCTTGGTAAACTGTCGCTGCTCTTTCCATGTCTCCATGAAAACGCACCGCACTAAAATCTGTCTCAACAATCCCTGGCTGAATGGTCGTTACCTTGATATTTGTCTCAATCGTATCAATACGGATACCGTCACTCAAGAACTTGACTGCTGATTTGGTAGCTGCATAAACTGCTGCACCAGCATAGGCATAAATCCCTGCTGTTGAGCCAATATTGATGACATGGCCTGTATTTCGTTCAACCATGCTTGGTAAGATCTGTCTGGTCACATACAGCAAGCCCTTGACATTGGTATCCAGCATGGTGACCATATCAGACACTTTCGATTCATAAAATTTATCAAGTCCTAAAGCTAATCCCGCATTGTTGACTAGGATATCTATTTGAGGAACCTGAGCAAGAATCTGCTCACAAATGGCTACTACTTCTGCTTCTTGTGTGACATCCATTTGATAGTAATGGACAGTGACGCCATATCTTGCTATCATGTCTGCCTGAATCTCTTTTAACTTCTCCACTCTTCGTCCCGTAATAATCAGATGATCTCGATTTTCAGCAAATGCATAGGCAATCGCCTTTCCGATACCACTTGTCGCGCCAGTAATCAATACATATCGTGCCATATCGCCCCTCCTTTTCTCATCTTCATTATACCACTTTTTTTGAGAAAAATGAATGGAGAGAAGAAAAAAGCAGAAAACCATAAATAGTGTCTGCCTTTTTGCTCTTTTTTGCTTCTAAAATAAAGTCATCAAACGAATCAAGTAGACATTGAAGGATACTTGCCGTGAGTAGTAGATATTCCCGCCATTCACATAGAGTTTGCCGCCGTTTAACAGGGCCATGGGGTGATAATAGGTATAGGTTGCGGCGGTGGTATTCCCAAGACTAGGGGCAACCACTTCTTTTGAATAGGTTGTTGCTAACTCAATCGTATTTTTCCCACCATTTTGGGCAATGTAATCAATATAAGCTGGTCCATAATTATAGGCTTGAACAGCTGTCCAAACATCGACCTTGGCTTCTTCTGCAAGGGTTAGATTTTGAGTGAGATACTCCACACCCTGGCGGATACTTTCCTTGCTATCTGTAATTGTATCTGCATATCCTGAAGCTGATTCGCTTGATTGCATGACATCAGCTTGCTGCCCCTTCGTTTCCGTGTAAATCATTGCTAGTACTAATTCTTCATTAGCCTTGGTATCATTTTGGGCTAAGATTTCCTGCACCATGGGTTGATAGGTCATGACCTGTTTGACAGCTTGGTGCACTTTGTAGAATTGATAAGCTAGAAAAACAAGGACGATGAGGGCAATCGTTCTTGTTAGTTTTCTCATGTTATTTGCTCTTAATGTCTTCTATATTCTTGATCAGGATAGAATAAGTCCCATTGTCATTCTGGATAAATTCAACGGACTCAGCATCCTCATAAATAGTTGTTGGAACAATCAGCTCAATCCCATTTGAGAGGGATAACTTCTGATTTTCAAACTTTTTCAATTGTCGGCTACTGTCAATTTCCTCAAAGCTCACTGTTTCTGGAATAACATCTTTGAGCTCGTCCACAAATGTGAGGCGGGCAGTTAAGTTACCATCAAAGAGTTGATTGGCCAATTTCTCTGGAGATAGGGCATTGTCTTCTTCCAGGTGATTGAAAATAGCTGACTTGACTTTGGATTGAAATTGGAAATCAGCTTGGTTGAAATTCTCCGCAATTTTTTGAGCCGTTTGCTCAACTGCCTTTATCGATTTCTTGGCTGAAATAACTGGATTGTCTTGTAGGACATTATCTGAAAAATAATTTAAAAAAGTTCCATTATACTTAATCCGTTTTTCAATCAGGTGATATTTGTGGGTTTGCAAGTTGAGAATCAGAGCCTCATCAGGAGCAGAACCTGCACTAGGCAGATTGTTCTGGGTGAGTTTGAGGGGGCTATCGCTTTCTGCACCTACATGGACTAAACTTTCTCGAAGTGAGATGCGTAAAAAGGCAAAATGTTCCACTCCATTTTTCTCAAAGTAAATAAAAATCAAGTCGTTGGTTTTAAGGTTTTCTGAAACGGAAAATTCTTCTTTCCACAGATTGGCAATCGAGACAGAAGTCTCTAGCAAATTATCGGACAGATAATCAAGAAAGGAGCTTTCAGCTCTCAATTGACCTGTCTTTGCTTCATCGGAATAGGAACGTTCGATTTTCTTTCGGAGATACTCCTCAATCTTTGGGGTAATCGTTAAGATCTTATCTGCTAGATTCAGTTCGGTATCTTCTGGACTGAACTGATGAATAACAGCTTCTTTAATATAAATGTCCATGAAGGTTAAGCCTCATAAAGCGGAAAGGCATCTGTTAGGGCCCGTACTTCTTGGCGCACTTCTTCAAGAACTGCTTCATTATCCGCATTTTCTAAGGCTTTTACCGTCAATTCAGCCACCTTGCGGGCTTCTTCAATACCGAATCCACGAGCAGTAATCGCTGCAGAACCAATTCGAATACCACTTGTCTTAAATGGTGACAAGGTTTCAAATGGAATAGAGTTTTTATTTAGGGTAATATGCACTTCGTCCAAGAGATTTTGGGCTACTTTTCCATTTTCAACGACCTTAGTCACATCAACAAGGAAAAGGTGATTGTCTGTTCCACCTGTAATAACGCGGAATTTGTCATGTGCTAGGAAAACATCTGCCATCGTCTTGCTATTTGCAATAACATTTTGAGCATATTCCTTAAAGGCTGGATCTAAAACTTCCTTGAAGGCAACTGCTTTTGCAGCAATCACGTGTTCCAGTGGTCCACCTTGGATACCAGGGAAGATAGCAGAGTTGATTTTCTTTGCCAAGTCCTCATCGTTAGTCAAAATCAAACCACCACGAGGTCCACGGAGGGTCTTGTGAGTCGTTGTGGTTGTGATATGAGCATAAGGTACTGGATTTGGATGCAGCCCTGCTGCGACAAGCCCAGCGATATGCGCCATATCAACCATGAGTTTTGCACCAACGCTGTCTGCAATTTCACGGAACTTTGCAAAATCAATGATACGTGAATAGGCAGAAGCCCCTGCGACAATAAGTTTTGGTTGTACTTCTTTTGCTTGGGCTAAAAGGGCATCGTAGTCAAGCAATCCCGTTTCTTTATCAACGTTGTAAGCGACAAAGTTGTAGGTTTGACCAGAAAAGCTAACAGCAGCTCCGTGGGTCAAGTGCCCCCCTGCTGCTAAATCCATTCCCATGACTGTATCGCCCGGCTCAATCAAAGCCATGTAGGCTGCACAGTTGGCTTGGCTACCAGAATGAGGTTGGACATTGGCAAATTTTGCGCCAAAGATTTCTTTTGCACGCTCAATGGCAAGACTTTCTACAATATCGACGCATTCCGTTCCTCCATAGTAACGGCGACTAGGATAGCCTTCTGCGTATTTATTGGTTAAAATAGAACCTTGAGCGGCCATGACCGCTTTTGAAACAACATTTTCTGAAGCAATTAATTCAATATTGTGTTGCTGACGCTTTTCTTCTGCGGAAATAGCATCCCATAGTTCTTTATCAAATTCCTTGTAATCTTCTTTATCAAAAATCATGCGTTCTCTCCTTTAAATGTGAGTTCTGGTAGCTGAGCGAGAAGGTCCTCGCAGGTGATAGCACCTTGGCGTAAAATCTGAGCCTTTTCTTCTGACAAGTCCAAAATCGTCGAATCTTGTCCTGTTAAGAAATCGTCATCTTTTACCCCGATAACCTCTCCATGGAAGTCCTCTATAATCTGATCAAACAAGACACCACTTGTCTTTCCAGAGAGATTCGCAGACGGTCCAATCAGAGGTCCAAATGATTTAATCAAATCAAGTGTCACAGGATGGCTAGGAATCCGAAAACCAACTGTCTTCATCCCAGAATTAACCCAGTGAGGGACTTGGTCATTTGCTTGTAAAATAATAGTTAAGGGACCAGGTAAAAAACGGTCAACGAGTTGCGGTAAGAAAGCTGGTTGGTTTTTGGAAAAGGCTAGAATCTCTTCTAATGAGGCAACATTTAAATTCATCGCTTTATCTAGCGGACGTTTTTTGAGAGCATAGACACGTTGTACGGCTTCTTTATCTAAGGCACGACCAAACAAGCCATAGACTGTTTCTGTAGGGAGTACGACTGCCCCACCAGCTTCTAACATCTGTGCAATCTTATCCATCATCCACCACCACCATCCTATCCTGACCAAATTGGTCTTTGAGAACTCGGACACGTTTTTCTGGAAAAGCCGTTTGGAAAATGTCTTTTACTTGTTGTCCCTGCTTATAACCAGTCTCTAGGTAAACTTTTCCTTTTTCCGTTAGAAATTCTGCTGCCCTTTTCGCAATCTGTCGATAAATGACAAGTCCGTCTTCGTCTGCAAATAAGGCTATGTGTGGCTCTGAATGAAGCACATTTAAGCCAACTTCTTCCACATCTTCTCGTGCTATATAGGGCGGATTAGAGACAATCATGTCAAATGGCCCGTCTATATTTTCCCAAACATCCGACTTGATAAAGGATAGCTGCACCTGCTGCTTATGGGCATTTTCTTGAGCAACAGCAAGAGCATCTAGTGAAATGTCTGTTGCCGTTACCTTCCAGTTCGGCTGCGCCTTAACAAGACTGATTGCAATAGCCCCACTTCCTGTCCCAATATCTAAGACAGAAAGATTTTCTGTCGGATTTTCAGCCAGAATCAAATCCACCAACTCCTCTGTTTCAGGACGAGGAATCAGCACGCGCGGGTCTACCATCAATTCCAGACCATGAAAGTCGGCTTTCCCGATAATGTACTGAGCTGGATAGTGATGCGCCAGCTGCTGGAAAATCAGCTCTAAGAGATTCTCATCGTCTTTCGTTACTTCTTTCGTCAGCAATAAGACGAAATCTGTCAGAGTCAGCTTCTTCAATGCACGAAAAGTATAGGCTAGACTTTCTGGCTCCTCTCCCACCTCGTCCAACTTGCTTTCATAGTGCGAAAACAATTGTGCGTAATTCATTATTTGTTTAACTCTTCTAATTTTTGTGTTTGGTCATAGAGTACCAAGGCATCAATCACCTCATCCATTTTACCAGATAAAATCGTGTCGAGTTTTTGAAGCGTCAAGCCAATGCGGTGGTCCGTTACACGGTTTTGAGGGAAATTGTAGGTACGAATCCGCTCTGAACGATCCCCTGTACCAATCGTTGACTTACGCTCTGCATCTTGTTCATCTTGGGCAATCTGCGCAAAGTGGTCTGCTACTCGGGCCCGAATGACCTTCATTGCCTTGTCGCGGTTTTTCTGCTGGGTTCGTTCTTCTTGCATTTCTACCTTGATATTGGTTGGTAAATGGACAATCCGCACAGCAGTTGCCACCTTATTGACGTTCTGTCCACCAGCACCTGAGGCATGGTAAATGTCAATCCGCAAGTCTTTTGGATCAATGTCATACTCGACCTCTTCGATTTCTGGCATAATCAAGACCGTTGCCGTTGAAGTATGGACACGCCCTTGGCTCTCTGTAACAGGTACACGTTGCACACGGTGAGCCCCTGATTCGTACTTCAACTTAGAATAAACCGATTGACCCGATACCATGGCAACAACTTCTTTGATACCTCCAACACCATTATAAGAAGCCTCCATGACTTCAAAGCGCCAGCCTTGGCTTTCTGCGAATTTTTGGTACATGGTCAGCAAATCTCCTGCAAAGAGGGCTGCTTCATCACCACCAGCGGCCCCACGGATTTCCAAGATGATATTCTTGTCATCATTTGGGTCTTTTGGCAGGAGCAAAATCTTCAATTTTTCTTCGTAGGCTTCCTTATCAGCTTTAGCTGTCTTGAGCTCTTCCTTGGCCATTTCTTCTAGGTCAGCATCACCAGAAGCATCCTTAATCATCTCTTCTGCATCAAGAATATTTTGCAAGACTTTTTTATACTCACGGTAGGCTGTTACCGTATCACGGGTTGCTGCTTCTTCTTTTGATAAGTCCATAAAACGTTTGGTATCGCTGACCACATCTGGGTCGCTCAGCAATTCCCCAAGTTCATCGTAGCGGTCTTCCACCGCCTGCAATTGATCATAAATATTCATCTTTTCTCCTATCTTTCTGGTGCAAAATAGTGTCTGCGACACACGGGTATATAGGTTTCATTGCCCCCGATTTGAATCTGCTCCCCCTCATAAACCGGCTCACCATTCACCGTCCTCAAGACCATGGTTGCCTTTTTGGAACAATACTGACAAATGGTCTTAATCTCATCTAGCTTATCAGCTAGTAGTAACAAATGCTTCGAACCCTCAAATAAGTCGTTGCGAAAATCATTTTTTAAACCAAAGGCCATGACCGGCACGTCTAGTTCATCGACCACGCGCGCAAAATCATACACATGTTGCTTAGTCAAAAACTGAGCCTCATCAATGAGCACACAGTAAGGTTTTAAGGACAAATCAGCAATATAATCATAGACATCCATTTCCGCTGTAATGGCAACTGCTTCTCGTTGCATTCCGATACGACTAGCAACCACTCCCACACCTGCTCGTGTGTCTAGTGCTGAGGTCATGATCACAACATTCTTGCCCTGTTCCTCGTAATTATGCGCCACTTTCAAAATCTCAATGGTCTTTCCAGAGTTCATGGAACCATATTTAAAATAAAATTGAGCCACTTTTTTCTTTCCAATCTATCAAACTCATTCATTCCATTCTACCATAAATTCACCAAATGCGGTACTAGAGAAAAAGAAAAAAACGTTTCCGTTCGGCTATCGCTCTCCTAAGAAATATGCTATACTAGTCCTAGTAAAGAAAAAGGAGAACCTTATGCCATTTGTACGAATTGATTTATTTGAAGGGCGGACAGAAGAACAAAAAATTGCGCTTGCACGTGAAGTAACAGAAGTTGTCTCTCGGAATACTAATGCTCCAAAAGAAGCGATTCATGTCTTCATCAACGACATGCCAGAAGGTACCTACTATCCCCACGGTGAAATGAAACGCAAAGGATAATGGGC
This sequence comes from Streptococcus handemini, assembly GCF_040984445.1. NCBI lineage: Bacteria > Bacillati > Bacillota > Bacilli > Lactobacillales > Streptococcaceae > Streptococcus > Streptococcus handemini. The sequence goes on along the minus strand of NZ_JBFRYH010000033.1, from coordinate 10,112 downwards.
GTCTATATTGTCCCTTGAGAATGTCGATTTCTCAAGTTTTTTTCTTGTTTGAACCAACCTTTTCCTTGCTACTAACTTTGCATATGCCCTTTTCTATTGATACAAAAAAGCCTTAGAAAACTCCAAGGTTTCGCTATATACGACTATTTTGTAGTGATCTGTTTTGCAACATAATTTAAGCGAATATTGAGACAAATACCACAGATGAAAATTCCCACGACAAGACCAATCCAATAAGCAAACGGCCCTAGCGATGTTCGGCTATCAAGTAAAAAGGCAATTGGAAAGGTCATGCTCCAGTAGGAGACAAGCCCAATAACAAAGGGAATCGTTGTATCCTTGTAGCCTCGTAAAATACCTTGTATCGGTGCAGTAAAAGCATCAGCCAGCTGAAAAAAGAGGGCATAGGTCAGAAATTGAGAAGTGAGCTCAATAAAGGCTGAATCATGACCATACAGAGTTGCCACCATTGGTCTAAAGAAATATAGGAAGGACAAGGTTAGGGAGGCAAATCCGATGGCGCTCAAACGGCCCAAGAGACTATATTCTCTGACATCTTGATAGCGCTTGGCACCAACTTCATAGGAAATTACAATTGGTAAGGCCGAAGAAATACTTAAAGGAAAGGCATATAGTAATGTTGCAAAGTTCATCGCAGCTTGATGTGAGGCAATCACCTGTGAAGAGAATTTAGACATATAGAGTCCCGCAACTGCAAAAATCGCAACTTCCGCAAAAATCTGCAATCCAATTGGCAGACCGATTCTCAAATCTTCTTTTATAAAGGACCGATCAAGCGTGCTAATCTTCCAAATTTGATATTCCTTGACCTTGGGATGACAATACATAACCATAAGGACAATCAGAAGAACCGCCCAATAAGAAAGGGCTGTACCCAATCCAGTACCTGCTCCTCCTAGTCTTGGTAAGCCCCATCTTCCATAAATCAACAGATAATTGAAAAAGGAATTAAAGGGCACAATCAAGAGCATCAAATACATGGATAGTCTTGTTAAGCCAAGGGAATCAAAAAAGGAACGAAAAACGCTGAATAACAAAAGGGGAAAAATACCAATCGAAATATAAAAGAGATAGCACTCTGCCACTTGGAACACCGCTCTTTCCAAACGAAGCGTACCTAAAATAGGCACCGCACCCCCAAAGACAAGAAACAGTAAAATCAGGGCAAGCCCAAGGGCTAAATAGATAAATTGGTGCAATTCTTTACGAATAGATTCCTTAGCACCGCTACCCAAATGCTGTCCAATAATCGGAACAAGGGCTGACACAATCCCCGTCGATAAGGCAAAAAAAGGATTCCACAAACTGGTCGCCATCGAAACACCGGCTAAATCTACCGTACTGTATTGGCCAGTCATCATGGTATCGATAAAACTGGCTGAAAAGTTCGCAAATTGATAAATTAAAATGGGCACAAAAATCTGTATAAATAAGCGGATTTTTTCTCGCCAAGTTGCTGTTTGGTACATGAATACTCCTAGTTTTTTACATATCTTGTTAATTTATTTTTATTTTAAGGAAGAAGTGAACAAATGTCAACTTAAAGAACGTGAAAAGGAAGGTCAAGCATTACTGCTAGCCTTCCACTTCTTGTCCCCAACTTTCTTTACTACTCTCTCATCCGTAAAGTCAGCGAAAAGGCCGAACCCTGACCCAATTCACTTTGGACCGTAATCTGACCATTGAGTTGATGAGCGAGTTCCTGAGCGATATATAAGCCCAATCCATAGCCACCGGTACTCATATTGCGAGAAGATTCCACACGGTAGAGGAGTTTAAAAATCTGATGCAATTCTTCCTTAGGAATCCCTTGTCCATAATCTTTAACGGTGATTGTTAGCTGTTCATCCGTTAAGAAAGCCTGAATCTGTAAGGGCGATCCACTTGGAGAATACTTGAGCGCATTGCTGACTAGATTGACCAAAATGCGCAGGAGCTTATCATAATCACTGATTATTTTAGCAGAGCTAGGCTCTACCTGAATATCCACTTCTCGTTCTTCTTGGTCTAGCTTCAATTGAAACTCTGACAAGGTATCAATCAGCAGCTTATCGATGAAAATAGCTTGCAAGGGGCCTTCTTCTCGCTCAAGCGTATTGAGAGTGACATTATTGAGAGATTCGACCAATTTATTGAGCCGATCGGTCTGCCTTCGAATGGTTTTGAGATAATAATCGCGTTCATTTTCTAGAATTAAGCCGTCTAGCATTCCCTCAATTGTCGCCTGAATAGACGTAATCGGTGTTTTAATATCGTGAGAGAGTTGCGCAATCATGATATTTTTTTCTTTTTCGCTCGTTTCTAATGACTGAAAACTATCCTCCAACTTTGAGGTCATCGTATTTAAGGTTTGGGCAAATTCCTGAAATTCAATCGGACTGTGAATATCATCAATGGTTTCAAAATGATTTTGAGAAATCCCTTCAATATGATTGGTTAATTTTTCCAAGGATGTAAAGACCCGCCTCATCAGTATTAGGCTGACAAAAGCTCCCACAAGACTAGCAACAAGCGTTGTCAAGAGAATAAAAATTTCCCCTTTTTCAGGAATCAGCATCCGATTAACCGCCCACATGAGGGATAAGAAGATGATCAAGGTGGAGGTCAAGTAGCCGATGAGAATAAAATATTTTAACTTCATTTACACCTCCAACTTATAACCTAGACCCCAAACAGTCTTAATGGTAGGGGTCTCAGGCGTCGCATATTTTGACAGAGCATTCCGAAGACCATGGATATGGACATTGAGTGTATTAGTATCATCAATATATTCTTCCTGCCAGACCCGGTCATACAGCTCTGTTTTTGAAAAGACCCGTTGCGGATTGCTCAACAAGATCCAAAGCAATTCAAATTCTTTATTGGTCAAGTTTAATTCCTTATTTTGAATAAAAGCTTGGCGCGTGATGTGATTAATGTTTAAATCTCCCACTTGGACATATTCTTCTTGCTGGTGATTCCGATGAATACGGCGCAGGATATTATTGACCCGCAAGACCAATTCCCTTGGACTAAAGGGTTTACTGATAAAATCATCTGCTCCTAAGCTGAGCGAGTAAATTTTATCCATATCGGAGGTTTTTGCAGTGATGAACAAAAAAGGCTGATCAGGCGTGATTGCTTGCACTTCGCTGATTAAGTCATAGCCATCCATAATAGGCATCATGATGTCCGTGATAATCAAGGCAATAGATTCTTTTTTATAGAGTTCCAATGCCTCTGCTCCATTGTGGGCAATGTGCACTGTATAACCTTCCTGAGCCAAATAGCGGCGATTGATTTCGGTAATCTCAATCTCGTCATCGACTAATAAGATTGTTTTATTCATCACAAAACCTCCTTCATACAAAATAGTGTTATACTCCTGCAAGTATAACACTATTTTGGCAAATCTTTCAAGTCATACTCTAAAAAAATCCTTAGTAAATACTCTATTCTTATTAGACAAGCGAATTTTTTCTAAGCAGACAAGAAATCATTGAATGTCATTCATTTTCTGATTTTTTACGCAAAGCCAATCCTGCAAAGCTAGCCAAGGCCATTCCAATCAGCGTAAGGGTAGCTGAACTTTCTGAACCTGTCTGTGGAAGTTCTTTCTTCATCATCTTATCTTGCATCATAGCTGCTGGTTTTTCTTGCTTCATATCAGTCGCTGGACGTACCTCAGTTGAAACTGCGGTGTCCTTCATTGTTTCTGGCATAGATACTTGATGTGATTGAACTTGCGGAGCATTAGCAACTGATTGTTGTGTAACGAGAGCTTTAAGAATTGGTTGCTGTACAACTGGTGCTTGAGTGTTTGAATGCTGCATAGCTGGATTCTTGATAAATGGCGCTTGGCCAGTTGGTCTTGTCATAGTTGGATGATTGAACATTGGGCGATTCATTGTTGGCATTTTTTGAGATGGCAACATAGTATGACCCGGTTTTACTGATGTCATATGCATTAGGTTAGGTACTTCAACGTATACTTGACGTTCTGCAATGACATTCATTAAATCAGCTTTACCATCTTTATTTCCATACACTTTAACCGTTGCTTTAAAGACATGTGAACCACCTTTCAAGACATCTAGTAAGTCCTTGCCTGTCTTATCTGTTGCTGCTCCGTCAAGGGCTACTTGATAATAATATTGACCCTTTGTAAGAGTATCAAGAGGCAAGATAGGAGCGTTCATGGCAGAACCGTTGTCAGACCAAGGAGCTTTGTTAGATGCTTTAAGAAGCAAGCGAGTAAGCATGCCGTCTCCACCGAAGAATTCAAACGGGATGACTCCGTTCACGCCAGCGAGGAATGGACCTGTTCCATCTACATTGGCATTCTTGAGGTAATCCGCTGGTACTTCTGTCTTCGCTTTAAGATTCAACTCGATAGCATCCTTCACATCTGTCGCTGCCGTCAATCCATTTACGTTTACTTTCACTTGGCGAGTGGCTACTACGTTGCTTTCGTCTGCCTTGCCGTCTTTGTTTCCGAAGACATTGACGGTTGCAGTGTAAGTGTGTGTGCCAGCGTCTTTCAAGGCATTGATGAGGTCTTGTCCTGTCTTACCAGCCGCATCTCCATCAAGAGCTACCTGATAATAATATTGACCCTTTGTAAGAGTATCGAGAGGCAAGATAGGAGCGTTCTTGGCAGAGCCATTGTCAGACCAAGGAGCTTTGTCAGAAGCACCGAGGAGCAAGCGAGTAAGCATGCCGTCTCCACCGAAGAATTCGAATGGAATTGTGCCATTTACTCCGGCAAGGAAAGGGCCAGAACCATCAGCGTTAGCTTTTTCAAGATAGGCTGCAGGAACGGTTGTTTCTGTTTTGATATTTTCCTCCACGGCTTTCTTCACATCTGTCGCTGCCGTCAAGCCATTTACGTTTACTTTCACTTGGCGAGTGGCTACTACGTTACTTTCGTCTGCCTTGCCGTCTTTGTTTCCGAAGACATTGACGGTTGCAGTGTAGGTGTGTGTGCCAGCGTCTTTCAAGGCATTGATGAGGTCTTGTCCTGTCTTACCAGCCGCATCTCCATCAAGAGCTACCTGATAATAATATTGACCCTTTGTAAGAGTATCGAGAGGCAAGATAGGAGCGTTCTTGGCAGAGCCATTGTCAGACCAAGGAGCTTTGTTAGATGCTTTAAGAAGCAAGCGAGTAAGCATACCGTCCCCACCGAAGAATTCGAATGGAATTGTGCCATTTACTCCGGCAAGGAAAGGTCCAGAACCATCAGCGTTAGCTTTTTCAAGATAGGCTGCAGGAACGGTTGTTTCTGCTTTGATATTTTCCTCCACGGCTTTCTTCACATCTGTCGCTGCCGTCAAGCCGTTGATTTTCAAGCTAACTGCTCGTTCTGCAACAACATTACTTTCGTCAGCTTTATCGCCGTTTGCACCAAATACTTTAACAGTCGCAGTGTAAGTATGGGTACCAGCTGCTTTTAATGTGTTAATCAATTCTTGACCAGTCTTACCAGCAGCGTTTCCATCAAGAGCAACTTGATAGAAGTAAGTTTTTGGTGGCAAACTTTCAACAGGTAAGATAGCTGGATTTTCTGCCTTACCATTATCAGACCAAGGAGCATCCTTAGCTGCTTTTAATAATGTGCGAGTCAACATACCATCTCCACCAAATGCTTCAAATGGAATTGTGCCATTGACACCTGCAAGGAAAGGGCCTGTGCCATCTTCGTTGGCTTTTTCAAGGTAGGCAGCAGGTAATTCTGTCTCATCATTGATTGTATCTTTAATTTCTTCCTTAACAACTTCAGGGGTCACCCCTGTAGCAGGACGATCTGCTCTAAAAGTTGTTCCTTCAGGAATTTTTTCTCCCTCCTCTTCTTTAGTAACTTCCGTTTCAGCAACCTTTTCTCCCTCAGGCTGTTTATCTAAAACTGGTTCACTCTCCTTCTTATCGTTTGCTGGAGCAAGTATTTCTTCTTTAGGCTCTATGATTTCATCAGCTTGAACACTTGTATGATATCCTAGAGAAATGAAAAATCCGCTAGCGATCAAAACAGAAGCAACTCCTGCCTTAAACTTACGAATTGAAAATACTGTATATCGTTCTCTATTTGCCATTGCTGGCCTCCTTTATTTTTGATATAGGAATTATAGCAGAACTTTATTAAGTAGATGTAAGCGAATTCTTAATTATTTCTTAATTATTTCTTATTTTTTATCATTTATCTTGTTTTCAGGATATTTTGTAAATAGCTATCAATACTCGTAAGAACCTCCGATATCTCCTGACCGCTAAAGATATGGTCTGCTCCGTCTACCACTTTTAATTGGGCATTCGGTATGCTCTCTACTGCTCGTTCAGCGTAACCTAAGGGAATGATAGCATCCTGACTCCCCTGAATAATCAGTGCTCTTGCCTGAATCTGTGGCATCTGTTGATAAATGTCATAATCTAAAAGATTTTCAAAATAGACTTTACCAAGATTTGTTCCCCTATGGTTATAAATCGCTGGAATGTTTGCCGTATCTTCAAACAAGTCCCGTGCATCATCAAATAAAACAAAAGCAGCATTCAATGTCACTAGTCCCTTAATCTGCGGGTTCTCACTAGCAACAAGGGTTGACACAACACCACCCTGACTATAGCCCATGAGAATCAAAGCATTCGTATCCACATGGTCCTCATTACTCCAATGGTTCAGCACAGCCTGCAAATCAGCCTGTTCAGTAAACACAGACATTTCCAGTATACTGCCTCCACTCCTACTTTGAGCGCTACCGCCAACAAAGTCAAAAGCATAGACTAGGTAACCCTTATGAGCAAGTTGCTCAGCATAGGAAGCAACAAATTCCAAGGTGTTGTTAAAGCCGTGCGAAATAATAATCATAGGTAGCTGCTTATTCTGATACCCTGCTGGGGCAAACAAACGACCGTAAATCTGATAACTATCTCGAGGAATGAACACTTCTTCCTGTATAATTTCCTGACTAGGTACTATCCTATCCTTTTGGGCAACTTCTTCTATTGAGCTACTTTGCTGGGGGGTCTGCATGCTCGATGAATGACTGGATGGACTAGCAGCAGGTGTTTGCTGTTTCGCGCAAGCGGTCATTACTGTCCCTATCCCAAGTGTAGAAGCTATAGCAAGTATGACAATTTTTTGTTTCATCCTTTCTCCTCTGCGTAGAAAGAATCCGCTGAACGCTCTAGCCAGCAGATTTTATCTTATCTAGTATTAGTGGGCATCACCATTCCAAATTGAATTTTTCACAATGACATAATCTACATGTTTCAAGCTCGAAATATCCTTGCCACCTGCGTAAGAAATTGAGCTTTGCAAATCTTGTTCCATTTCAATCAAGGTATCTTTCAAATGTCCTTTAGCTGGCAACAAAATTTTCTTACCTTCTACGTTCTTATAAGCCCCTTTTTGGTATTCAGAAGCAGATCCGTAGTATTCTTTGAATTGTTCGCCGTCTACTTCAATCGTTTTTCCTGGGCTTTCAATGTGACCAGCAAAGAGTGAGCCAATCATGACCATGCTTGCCCCAAAACGAATGGATTTAGCAATATCACCATGGGTGCGGATACCGCCATCTGCGATGATAGGTTTACGAGCAGCTTTGGCACACCAGCGTAGGGCAGCTAATTGCCAACCACCAGTACCGAAACCAGTTTTCACCTTGGTGATACACACCTTCCCTGGGCCAATCCCAACCTTGGTCGCATCTGCTCCTGCATTTTCTAATTCACGAACTGCCTCAGGCGTTCCAACATTTCCTGCAATCACAAAGGTATCTGGCAATTCTTTTTTGATGTGTTGGATCATTCGAATCACGCTATCGGCATGACCGTGAGCAATATCGATGGTAATATATTCTGGTGCATCGTCTTTCAACTGGGTCACAAACTCATACTCGTATTCTTTAACCCCAACTGAGATAGAAGCAATCAAGCCTTGTTCATGCATACGCTTGATAAATGGAATTCGTCCAGCTTCATCAAAACGGTGCATGATATAAAAATAACCATCTTTTGCCAATTGCTCTGCTACATTTTCATCAATAATGGTCTGCATGTTTGCAGGTACAACCGGTAGTTTAAAGGTATGGTTTCCCAAGGTTACCCGAGTATCCGCCTCTGCACGACTCTTGATGATACATTTGTTTGGAATCAATTGAATGTCTTCATAGTCAAAAATAGGGAATTCGTTAAGCATTTCAGCTCTCCTTTAGATAAAATGACCTACCTATGCTATCTTGCATCGCTACGCCTTTCTTGACGTTTCCTTAACTTATTATACAGAAACGTTTGTTTTTTGTCAATTTTAAAACTATATCACTTTCAAATGTTCGTTTTATATAGATATTTTTATTTTGTTATATAAGCATTGTTCGTTTCTTGGTCGAATAATCTTCAAAAAGTTCTCTTTTCGCTGAGTAACTAGAGGGTTCAGAAATACGCAATTCTCCAAGATATGAGAATTCTCTCCGCAAAAAATCACAATCTGACGACTGCAATGAGAGAAAAATATATTCTTACTATTCCTCAATCAAATTCATATAACTGAGGGTAGTTGGCACATTCTGGATTCTTAGGATGACACACCTCACGACCAAAATAGATCATGGCTTGATGAGCTTTGAGCCACAATTCTGGCGGCAATACTTCCATGACGCGCTTTTCTGTTTCAAGCGGTGTGGCTGATTTCTTGACAATATCATGGTGCTTACAGATACGACCAACATGAGTATCCACCGCAAAAGCAGGAATACCAAAACCAACACTCATTACCACATTGGCAGTTTTCCGTCCCACTCCTGATAAAGCTTCTAATTCTTCTCTGGTTTGCGGTACGATACCATTGTGTCGATCCAGCAACTGCTGAGCGCATTCTTTGAGGAATTTTGCCTTGTTACGATAGAGACCAAGCTGTGAAATATAGCTGGCAATTTCCGATTCACTGGCTGCTGCCATTTTTTCAGGGGTCGGTAGGGCTGCAAATAAAGCTGGTGTTGCCTTGTTTACCGCTGCATCCGTTGTCTGGGCCGATAACATGACTGCCACCAACAGTTCAAAATGATTGCGAAAATCCAAACTAGGCTTGGCATCAGGATATAGGGCAATTATTTCTTCAATTACTTTTCTAGCTCGTTTTTTTGATAAAACCATACACTCTCACTTCTTCTATTCTTCCTTAAGTCCTATTATAACATACAGGGTAGCAGAAAGAAAAAAACTGGTTTAACGGATAGAGTTCTTCCATACTTCGCATTTCATTTTTCGTAAGCGCCCCATAACGAGGTATCTACCGAGATTGTCAGTTCTCCAGTATACTGTTATAAAAACAAAACTGGAGGTTTTTTTATGTCACACCCCATCGTCCCATTGACTGTTCCCCAATCTCGACGCTTTGAAAAGAAAAGCAGAAACGATATTCTGATGAAAATTCGTCTCGGCAAAGTGGAAGTCACATTCTTCCACTCTATTAACCAAGAGGTATTGGAAACAATCTTGGATAAGGTACTAGTCTATGACCATCCGACTCAGTGATTTAGGACAAGTTTACTTGGTTTGTGGGAAAACAGATATGCGCCAAGGGATTGATTCCTTGGCCTATCTTGTCAAAAGTCAGTTCAATCTGGATCCCTTCTCAGGACAGGTCTTTCTCTTCTGCGGAGGTCGAAAAGACCGGTTCAAAGCTCTTTACTGGGACGGACAAGGATTTTGGTTGCTTTACAAACGCTTTGAGAATGGGAAATTGACCTAGCCAAGTGATGAAAATGAAGTCAAAGCCCTAACATCTGAACAAGTTGACTGGCTGATGAAAGGATTTTCCGCCTTTCCCAAAATAAATGCTTCAAAAAGTCGTGATTTCTATTGAAATCATGGCTTTCTTTTCGGTATAATAAAGAAAACAGGAGGATGAGACTATGGAAGAGTTAGTAGCCATTATTAAACAACAAGCAGCTGTTAGCCAACAACTCACAAATGAACTTGCCCTCCTTCGTGAACAGGTGGCTTATCTGACTCAGAAACTCTACGGAAAGTCATCAGAGAAGGTTGTTTATCAACCTGGTCAGTTGAGTTTATTTGGTGAGGAGAGTCTCCTAGAGGAAGACGCTGACTTACCCAGT
>NZ_JBFRYH010000032.1:0-867 GCF_040984445.1 Streptococcus handemini | reverse complement strand
GAAAGCTAAGGGAGTTCGTCAGGCTATTTTTAGTCAATTCACTCCAGAGATGGTTCATCACGAATTACAGGGTGAAGACTGCACTTGTCCAGACTGCCATGGTCAGTTGAAGGAGATTGGCTCAACTGTTCAACGACAAGAGTTGGTCTTCATTCCTGCACAATTAAAGCGGATTGACCATGTCCAACACGCTTACAAGTGTCAGGCTTGTAGCGAGAACAGTCTTAGCGATAAGATTATCAAGGCTCCTTTAGCACACAGCTTGGGTTCTACCTCCATCATTGCCCATACGATTCATCAGAAGTTCAATCTGAAGGTGCCAAATTATCGGCAGGAAGAGGATTGGCATAAGCTTGGCTTACCCATCACACGGAAAGAAATAGCGAACTGGCACATCAAGTCTAGTCAGTATTATTTCGAGCCAATTTATGATCTGTTGCACGAGAAATTACGGAAACAGCCTATTCTCCATGCGGATGAAACCTCCTATAAGGTCTTGGAAAATGATAGCCAGTCGACCTACTACTGGACTTTCTTATCTGGCAAGCATGAAGAACAGGGGATTACGCAGGCTACGTACATTGTGACATGTTACGGCAGTAACTTAGGACTTTAGTCCTCTAGTTCTGCCTATGCGATAGCAGTCCAAGCTTGAGGAACGAAGCGACGCTAAGCTTGGTAAACTGCGAACCGCTGGGTGCTTATCGCCAATTAGAAAAAGCTCAGCTAGTTGGTTGTTGGGCGCATGTCAGAAGAAAGTTCTTCGAGGCGACGCCTAAGAAGGCAGACAAGACTTCGCTAGGAGCCAGAGGGTTAAGGTATTGCGACCAGCTGTTTGCCTTGGAGAATGACTGGGTTGACCTCTCT
>NZ_JBFRYH010000031.1:0-23484 GCF_040984445.1 Streptococcus handemini | reverse complement strand
AAGACTGGATTGTTTGATGATCGACCTGATAGTGTTTACTAAGTTGGGTAAGCGACTGTTCTTGGTGAAGTAATAAGCAAACAATTTCTAACTTTTCTTCTACTGATTTTGGACTTCTTTTGGACATATGAAAACTCCCCTTATAGTGTCTAGTGAATTTTTGTTTTTTCACTGTCTACTATATGGGGAGTATATCACATGATAGGGAGATCTTTTTTATTTCTCTTCTTCTGTGCTGCTGGATGAGCTGCTTGCTGCTGTCGAGGCAGTAGTAGCGGCTGTCGTCTGCTCATGGAGTATACGATAGCTTTTGGCTTGGAAGAGGTCTACGGTGGACTGATTGCCACGTTGACTGTAAAGGCTGGTCGATTGGCTACCGAGTTCTTTTTCAATCTCTAATTCTTTATCAAGAGAATGGAGATAGGAATAGTCCTTCGGATTGACAGGAGGTAGTCCATTGTCCAAGAAACGGATGAGATCACCTGTCTGGATCGCATCACTTGCCCGAAGTTGGGCATTGGTTGCTTCTTTAATCGTCTCGATGGTGTTTTGTGTGTTTTCATCGGGATTGGTGATTTCTTCACCGGTTTGAGTATAGTAGAGTTTGCCAGAGTAGCTGGTATAGGTAGGGGTGATGAAATTTCCGGGAGTTCGTAGGGAAACGATTTGTTTGTTTTCCTTTGAGAGTAAGTCTTGTCCGACTTGGAGGTACTTGGTCGAGTCAATGCCAAGGAGGTGCTCCAGTGTTGGCAGGGCATCGATTTCACCACCAAATGTATCAATGATACGTCCCTTGTTCATTCCTGGGATGACAATCATATAGGGGACGCGTTGGAGCATGGCATTGTCGTAGTCCGTCCATGTTTCTGGATCTTTTCCAAGAAGTGGCGCCAGACTTGGATTGCGGGAGTTTGAAATGCCATAGTGGTCTCCGTAGAGGACAATGATGGATTTTTCATAGAGCCCGGTTGCCTTTAAGTAGTCAAAGAAGGCTTTGATAGAGGCGTCTAGGTAATTTGCGGTAGCAAAGTAGCCGTTGATGGTTTCATCTTTTGTATTGGCTAAAGGAAAGCCTTTCTCATCACCTGAGAGGCTTGTTGTGTAGGGGTAGTGATTGGAAACCGTGATAAATTTTGTATAGAACGGCTGCTGTAAGTGTTCAAAGTAGGGGATTGCATCGGTGAACATGACTTTATCATTTAAGCCATATTCAAATGAATTTTCTGCATTGGTCTCCGTGAAATAGGTTTTATCGAAAAAGTAGTTATAGCCCCATTGTTTATAGGTATTGTTTCGATTCCAGAAACCGCCAGCATTTCCATGAAAGACAGCAGATGTGTAGCCTGCTTCTTGAGATAGGATATAAGGCGCAGCCTGCTGGGTGTTGCTACCACCGTATTGAACCATGAAGGAGCCTTGATTGAGTCCAAAGAGGGAGGTTTCTATCATGGTTTCAGCATCGGAAGTCTTTCCTGCTTTGACCTGGTTGAAGAAGTTGGAAAAGGCAAAGGTAGAATCGGAGTGGTAGAGAGAGTTGAGGAAGGGGGTCACTTCGTACTCTTTGTCTTCGACCTTGAGTTTGTAGTCAATGATAAATTGTTGCAAACTTTCTAGATGAAGGTAGATGACATTGCGCCCTTTAGCCATGCCAAAGTACTCATCATTTGGCTTGGCGTAGTGTTCGGTTACATATTGTTGAACGGGAGCTAGGTCTTCGGGGTTAGCTTCAGATCGGTCTTTGTGGGCATTGTAGGTCTGGTAGGCATTATAGCCAAGAAAGGATGGCAGACCGAGCGCGCGCACGATATAGGTGTTTGAAAAGCCACGTGTCAAAAGTTCAGGGCGGTCAATCTCTGCGAGAAAGAGGTTGACTGAAAAGAGCATGACAGATAGGGCAGTGACTGCAAAACTAGCTCGTTTGTTGAAGGGTTTGGGATCAACGGGAATCTTCTTTTTGGCTAAGAAATAGGCAAACACGATGAAATCGAGGAAATAGGTAAAGTCCCAGAATCTGAGGGATTTCACTGTTGTTTGCAGAAGACCTGCTGCGACGCTAGAGCTAGCCAACATGGTCGAAATCGAGATGTAATCTGAAAACTCTCTAAAGTAGAGTGTATTCGAAAAGAGCCATAAAAATAGCAAAAAGTAAAGAAATCCTGCGATCCGGTAAAACCATTTTGTGGATTTGACATAAAGAGCTAATCCGATAAAGAGGAGTCCAATCGGAAGTGGATTGATAAAGAGAATGAAATTCTGATAAAAACCTTTGGTATCTAAATTGAAATCAATGAGGTAAGCCCATAGTGTCTTTATCCAGTAGACTGTTACGAGAACGAGGACAAAGCCAATTCTTGAACGCAAGATTTTTGAGAAGAGATAGCGATTTTTGTTCACAAGAGCTTCCTTTCTTTTTATAGTCTATTTCATAAAATCTTAGTCCATTATACCATATTTTTAAAATATCCTTTAATGGGAGGAGTTTTTTTGAGTTATAATCGAAATTTTGGTATAATAAACTGATGAATACCGTAACTGTAAGTCCCAATGTGGAGCGAAAAATACAGCAGGGGATTTGTGTGCTGCAGGCACAAGATTTTCCTCTTCTTGAGATAGAAAATACCGTGGTCCAGTTGCTGAATCAGCAGGGGCAATTTTTAGGTCAAGCCTATCTTTCTGTACAACATAAGGGGATTGGCTGGCTGGTTTCGAAGAAAAAAGAACCGATAAATCAGGCATTCTTTCAACAGTTGTTTGAGGAAGCTAGGAGAAAAAGGCAGCCTTTTGAAGTGTCAAAGGTGACAACAGCTTACCGTTTGTTTAACCAAGATGGAGATGGATTAGGCGGAGTGACGATAGACCGCTATGGTGATTATGCGGTCTTTTCGTGGTACAATGAATATATTTATTCCATAAAAGATAAAATTGTGGCGGCCTTTCAAGCTGTTTTTCCAGATTTACTAGGAGCTTATGAAAAGATTCGTTTCAAGGGATTGGACTACGAGTCTGCCCATCTCTACGGGCAGGAAGCGCCAGCGGAGTTTACCATTTTCGAAAATGGTGTTGCCTATCAAGTCTTTTTAAATAATGGCTTGATGACGGGGATTTTTCTGGATCAGCATGAGGTGAGAGGGGCGCTAGTTGATGGATTTGCAGCTGGTAAGAGTCTCTTGAATATGTTTTCTTATACGGCAGCTTTTTCAGTAGCAGCAGCAATGGGTGGGGCTAGAGAGACGACATCGGTGGATTTGGCCAAGCGTTCGAGAGAATTATCGGAAGCCCATTTTCAGGCTAATGGCCTATCGTTAGATTCTCATCGTTTTATTGTGATGGATGTCTTTGACTACTTTAAATACGCAAAACGCAAAGGATTGTCTTATGATGTCATTGTTCTTGACCCGCCGAGCTTTGCCCGCAATAAAAAGCAGACCTTCTCTGTTGCCAAGGATTACCATAAGCTGATTGCCCAATCGCTTGAAATTCTCAAGCCTGGCGGACAGCTTATCGTTTCCACCAATGCGTCGAATGTAGGGATTGAAAAGTTTCGAAAAGAAATTGAAAAAGGATTTGCAGGGCGTAAGCACCGCTATCTTGCAACCTATCGCCTACCAAGCGATTTTGCAGTCAACAAAAATGATGAAAGTAGTAATTACCTCAAGGTCTTTACGATACAGGTAGAAAGATGAAAATAGTAGTTCCAATTATGCCTCGCAGTATGGAGGATGTTGAACAGATTGATTTGACTAGACTTGAAACGGCAGATTTGATTGAGTGGCGGGCGGATTATCTTCCAAAGGATGAGATTTTGCGAGTAGCTCCAGCTGTTTTTGAAAAATTTGTTGGCCGTGAGGTGATTTTTACGCTCCGAACTAGCCGTGAGGGTGGTCATATTGAACTCTCTGATGCGGAGTATATTCACTTGCTGAAAGAGATTGCTAATCTCTTTCAGCCTGAATATATTGATTTTGAGTATTACTCTCATAAGGAAGTCTTTGAGGAGATGCTAGCCTTTCCAAATCTGGTGTTGAGCTATCATAATTTTAAGGAGACACCTGAAAATTACATGGAAATCATGTCTGAATTGACCAGTCTATCTCCTGCTGTTGTCAAAATGGCTGTTATGGCACATACAGAGCAGGATGTGTTGGATGTGATGAACTATACCCGTGGTTTTAAATCGCTCAACGCAGAACAGGCATATGCGACCATGTCCATGGGGAAATTAGGGATGTTGTCACGTGTAGCTGGAAGTATCACAGGATCTTGTTGGACCTTTGCTAGTTTGGATGAGGCAAGTGCTCCAGGACAGATTTCATTAGCAAACATACAAAAAATATTGGCAGTATTGGAGGAATAGATGCGTTATTTAACAGCAGGCGAGTCGCATGGCCCGCGTTTAACTGCGATTATCGAGGGTGTACCAGCAGGCTTGCCTTTAACGGCAGCAGACATCAATACAGACTTGAAACGTCGCCAAGGTGGATACGGTCGTGGGGCAAGAATGCAGATTGAAAGAGACCAGGTTGAAATCACCTCTGGTGTACGACATGGGAAGACAACAGGGGCCCCTATCACGCTTCATGTCCTCAATAATGATCATCAGAAATGGTTGGATATTATGGCGGTTGAAGATATTGAGGACCGTCTGAAGAGCAAGCGCAGGATTAAACACCCACGACCAGGTCATGCTGATTTGGTCGGTGGTATCAAGTATCGTTTTGATGACTTGCGCAATTCATTGGAACGTTCAAGTGCGCGTGAGACAACGATGCGAGTCGCAGTGGGGGCTGTCGCTAAGCGCTTGCTGGCAGAATTGGCTATCGATATTGCAAACCATGTGGTGGTCTTTGGTGGAAAAGAGATTGATGTCCCTGAAGGACTGACAGTCGAAGAAATTCGGATGCGTGCCAGCCAATCAGAAGTTTCAATTGTCAATCCAGAACGAGAAGAAGAAATCAAGGATTATATTGACCAAGTCAAACGTGACGGTGATACCATTGGTGGAATTGTCGAGACGATTGTGGGCGGCGTTCCAGTAGGCCTTGGTTCCTATGTCCAATGGGATCGCAAGTTGGATGCCAAGATTGCCCAAGCTGTTGTCTCCATCAATGCCTTTAAGGGCGTCGAATTTGGTCTTGGTTTTCAAGCGGGGTACCTACAAGGTAGCCAGGTCATGGATGAGATTATCTGGTCCAAGGAGACAGGCTATACGCGTTCTAGTAACAATCTAGGTGGTTTTGAAGGTGGAATGACCAATGGTCAACCGATTGTAGTACGTGGTGTGATGAAGCCTATTCCTACCCTATACAAACCATTGATGTCAGTTGATATGGATACGCATGAACCTTACAAGGCAACAGTCGAACGCTCTGATCCGACTGCCTTACCAGCAGCAGGTGTGGTGATGGAAGCCGTTGTAGCAACGGTTCTTGCAACAGAAATCCTTGAGAAATTTTCATCTGATAACCTGGACGAATTGAAAGAAGCGGTGGAGCAACACAGGACCTTTGTGAAGGAATTTTAAAGACAGCAATGACAAAAACGATTTATATTGTAGGATTGGGCTTGATTGGAAGCTCAATCGCCTTAGGGATTCGCAGGAATCATCCTGATGCTCGTATTGTGGGCTATAACCGTGGCGAACAGTCGCGAACTATTGCTTTAGAACAGGGAATTGTGGATGAAGCAAGTGCTGATTTTAGGCAATTCGTTGGAGAAGCAGATGTCATCTTCCTCTGCGTACCGATTCAACAAACGATTCAGTTTATCAAGGAATTGGCTCAACTGCCCCTAAAAGAAACGGTTTTGGTGACGGATGCAGGTTCAACTAAAGAAGCCATTGTAGCAGCTGCTGAGACCTACCTATCTCATAGGCAGGTGAATTTTATTGGCGGGCATCCTATGGCGGGAAGTCATAAGTCAGGAGCGATGGCAGCGGATGTCAACTTATTTGAAAATGCCTATTATATCTTGACGCCGAGCACGTTGACACAAAAAGATGCGATTCCACGCTTGAAGGATATTCTCTCAGGTCTACATGCCCGCTTTGTGGAAATTGATGCGGCAGAGCATGACCGTGTGACCAGTCAAATTTCACATTTCCCCCATGTGTTAGCTTCCAGTTTGATGCACCAGGCAGGGGATTATCAAGAGGCTCATCCCTTTACCCAGCAGTTTGCGGCGGGTGGTTTTCGAGATATGACACGGATTGCAGAAAGTGAGCCAGGCATGTGGACGAGTATTCTGCTGACCAATAAAGAGAGTATTATTGAGCGTTTGGCTGAATTTGGCGAGCGTTTAAAGACGGTTCGAGAGATGATCGCATCAGGTGATGAAGAAGCTATCTGGCACTTTTTTGATCAAGGTCGGCGGATTCGAAAGGAAATGGAAATCCATAAGCGGGCTGGAGTTGATAGTTTCTACGACCTCTTTATCAATATTCCGGACCAAGAAGATGCGATTCTAACGGTCTTGGAAAAATTACGTGGTATTTCGGTTGTGAATATTCGTATCAATGAGGATAATCGTGCGGATATTTATGGTATTTTACAGATTACATTTAAAAATAAAGAAGATTTGGAGCGGGCTGAGCAGATTATCCATGAGCAGACCAGTTATCAAGTGTTCGTAGATTAGGAGACAATTATGGCACAAAATATCTATGATATTGCAAATGAATTGGAACGCAGCATTCGCCAGCTTCCAGAATATAAAGCGGTAGAAGCAAGCAAGGCTGCTATTGAAGAAAACAAGGAAGCTAAGGATATTCTCGAAAAGTATGTTGCTTTCCAACGAGAGATTCAACAGCAACTACAGTCTGGACAAATGCCCAGCAGTGATTTGCAGCAAACCTTGCAGGATTTTAACCAGAAAATTCAAGACAATAGCTTGTTGACTGATTATTTTAGCAAACAACAGCAACTGTCTGTCTACATTGCCGATTTGGAAAAAATTATTTTCAAACCCTTGAATGATTTATTGTAAAAGAAAGCGGTTTAGTCCGCTTTTTTTACTGAAATCGTCACATTGTTCAAAAAAGTTGAAAAAATCTGACAATTTATGTATAAAAATTCTTGACAAATGGATAAAAATATTTTATTATTTTAATAACCTAAAAGAAATGAGAAATGGAGAACTACGATATGTTGGTGAGTTGCCAGTTAACAGCAAGCAATCATACATATTTCTACAGCTATTTTAGATAGTGTTTGTAGACATGGGAACATGGATACAAACACGGGAACGTTACGTTTGTATCTATGTGGCTGTGGTAGTTTTGACGATGCCTACATAGATGAAGATACATCTAGCTGGCACGTCCAATCAGTCTGTTTTCATTTTACAGTTGAATTGAGGGACCGTTTAGATGTATCTGAGACGGTCCTGTTTTTGTATCCAAGGCCACTATCTTGGCTGAATTCATTACGTACGGAGGGGACGCCTGATGGGGTGGTGAAACTAGAAATAGCATGAGGGCAGTTACTCATTTCTAAGGGAACAACATTCTATTTATTCATCAAAGGAGATTTAACATGGGGTTTAAACGATTTTTAGTTGGTTCAGTTGCTTTTCTTTCAACAGTAGCACTTGCAGCTTGTAGTACTGGAGATAAATCAGCATCATCAGATGAGGATGCTGTCAAAGTAGGGATTATCCAATACGCGGAACATGAAGCTCTTTCATCAGCTCGCAAAGGTTTTCTGGAAGCACTTGACAAGGCTGGTTTTGCAGAAGGAAAAAATCTGACCGTTGATTACCAAAATGCCCAAGGGGACCAAGCCAACCTCCAAACGATGGTGGAGCAATTAGCTGGAAAAAACAATGTCAACTTTGCGATTGCAACACCAGCCGCTCAAGCCCTCTTGAGTGCAGATAGTGAGACACCGTCTGTCTTTACAGCAGTAACCGATCCGGTTGAAGCAGGTTTGGTCGATTCCCTAACAGCACCAGGAGGTAGTATGACAGGTTCGATTGATGCGACTGATGTCGCTGGTCAGATTGACATGCTGGTTAAGGTTGTGCCAAATGCTAAGACCTTTGGAATCTTTTATAACTCAAGCGAAGTGAATTCAGAAGTACAAGCTAAGGAAGCGAAAAAATTATTAGAAGAAAAAGGCAAAAAAGTAGTGATTAAGACAGTGACGTCAACCAATGATGTGCAACAAGCTGTAACATCATTAGCTGGTCAGGTTGAAGCCATTTACTTGCCAACAGATAATACAGTAGCTTCAACAGCTTCTACCATTGGAGATGTCCTCATGAAAGCCAAAGTTCCAGCTATGGGAAGTGATGAAGCAGTCTTAGAAGCGACCCTCTTTACATACGGTGTGGACTACCATGCTATTGGTGTACAGGCTGGTGAATTAGCCGTTAGCATCTTGAAAGGGGAGAAGCCTGCAGACTTAGCAGTCAAAACACCTGAAACTGCGGCTGTCGCTGTTAATGAAGAAATGGCAAAAGCAGTTGGTATTGATCCAGCAACGATTAAAGAATTAGGAAAATAATAGTGGAGAGATAGTCTATGGATAAAATTGGAAAATATATACGCAACCTGTCAATGGTTGCCCTTGGCGCACTGGCTTTAGCTGGCTGTGCAACTTCAAGCAGTAAGAATGCAGATACAGTAAAAGTGGGCATTTTACAATACATGGAACATGATTCGCTATCAGCTGCTCGTAAAGGATTTATAGCAGAATTAGAAGAAAATGGCTACAAGGAAGGCGAAAAAATCACTCTTGATTACCAAAATGCCCAAGGGGATCAAGCTAATCTCCAAACCATTTCTGAGCAATTAGTCGGCGATAATGATTTGATTTTAGCCATTGCAACGCCAGCTGCCCAGAGTTTAGCAACAGCGTCAACAGATACACCTGTTCTATTTACCGCTGTAACGGATCCCTTATCAGCTGATTTGGTCAGTTCAATGGAGGAACCTGGAGGTATGCTGACAGGAACGAGCGACCAAGCGCCGATTGATAAACAGATTGAGTTGCTTGGCAAGGCTGTTCCACAGGCCAAAACAGTTGGTATCTTATATACAACGAGCGAACGCAATTCAGAAGTACAGGTGGAAGCAGCCAAGCCCTTGCTTGAAAAGGCAGGTTATAAGGTAGTGGTTAAAGGAATCTCAACGACCAATGATGTCCAAGATGCAGCGACAAGTCTGATGAAATCAGTTGATGCAATCTTTATTCCAACGGATAATACGGTGGCTTCAACCATGACCATGATTGGGGAATTATCTCTTCAGTACAAGGTACCTGTTATCGGTGGTTCAACAGATATGGTCGATGAAGGCGGTTTGCTCACCTATGGAACAAACTATGAAGCCTTGGGGCGTCAGACAGCTAAAATGGCGATAAAGATTATTGAGGGAGCAGCTCCTGCCAATACAGCTGTTGAATACCCAGAAACGGTTAGCCTTCACGTTAATGAAGAAATGGCTAAAAAATTAGGTATTGACCTAGCGGTACTTTCTGTATCAAAATAACAGCGGACGAAAAAGGAAGCAAATGGAGAAAAACAGCTTCCCAAACAAAGGAGAACATTGTGGATCTGATATTATCAAGTATATCGCAAGGCCTATTGTGGTCGATTATGGCGATTGGAGTTTATTTAACATTTCGTATTTTAGATATTGCTGACTTGACGGCTGAAGGAGCCTATCCTTTGGGAGCAGCAGTCTGCGCAACAGGTATTGTCAATGGGATCAATCCTTTACTAGCTACCCTCCTTGCTTTTGTAGGAGGGATGCTAGCAGGGCTTATTTCAGGTTTATTGCATACCAAGCTGAAAATTCCTGCTCTTTTAACGGGGATTGTCACGTTAACAGGTTTGTATTCGATTAACTTGAAAATCCTTGGTAAGGCCAATGTGGCGCTCTTACGCCAGCAGACCTTGGTGACCCAATTGCAGAAAATGGGCTTGAGTAAAACCTATGCGGTTCTGCTGATTGGTGCGATTTTTGTCGTATTGGTGATTGTTCTGTTGACTTTATTGTTAAATACCCAGGTTGGTCTTGCCCTTCGTTCAACAGGGGATAATATTCCAATGAGTGAAGCCAATGGTATCAATGTTGATAGAATGAAGATTTACGGCTACATGCTGTCAAATGGGCTGATTGCCCTCTGTGGAGCACTCTTGACGCAAAACAATGGCTATGCAGACTTGAACTCGGGGACTGGAACCATCGTCATTGGTCTTGCCTCTGTCATTATTGCAGAAGTAATTTTACGCAATTTACGTATTGGCTGGCGGTTGGCCTCTGTCGTTCTAGGCTCTGTCATCTATCGTTTGATTATCTTAGCGATTCTAGAAATTCCTGGTATGGATGCTGACTTGGTGAAATTGTTCTCAGCAACACTGCTTGCCTTTGTTCTCTTTGTACCAGAATTGCAGAAAAAATTACAGATTCGTAAGCCGAATCTGTCTGGAAAATCAGCTTAGGAGGAAAAACATGAAAACTATTTTATCCATCCAAGAGATTCATAAGACCTTCGAAGCAGGAACCATCAATGAAAATCATGTGCTACGTGGGATGAATTTAGACGTTCAAGAAGGAGATTTCATCTCCATTATTGGGGGAAACGGTGCAGGGAAATCAACCTTGATGAACAGCCTTGCAGGTGCTTTGACTGTTGATTCAGGTGACATTTTACTGGAAGGTAAGTCAATAAAGAATGTTCCTGCTGCTAAACGTGCGCGTGACATCAGCCGTGTCTTTCAAGATCCGAAAATAGGAACCGCTTCTCGCTTGACCATTGAAGAAAATATGGCAGTTGCTTATCGCCGTGGTCTTTCTCGTGGTTTGAGCTGGGGGGTAAAAGACAGCGAACGCAAGATTTTTAAGGAAGCACTAAAAGAGTTGGACTTGGGACTTGAAAATCGCATGAAGGTAGACACCCAATTTTTATCAGGTGGTCAGCGCCAAGCTCTGACCTTGCTTATGGCTTCCTTGGTTAAACCAAAAGTTTTATTATTGGATGAGCATACAGCAGCCCTTGATCCTAAGACCAGTGATATGGTCATGAAACTGACCCAAAAAATTGTGGAGAAAGACAAGTTGACTGCCTTGATGATTACCCATAATATGGAAAATGCGATTGAATACGGTAATCGTCTCGTTATGCTTCACCAAGGTCGCATTGTGGTTGATGTCCAAGGAGAAGAAAAAGCCAATCTGACAGTTCAAGATTTAATGGATCTGTTCCACAAAAATAGTGGTCAAAAATTGACAGATGACGAAATGATGCTCTAATACTCAGTTCATTTCAAAAAAGAACACAATATTTCGAATGTATCGTCTTTGGCTCACTTCGTGCAATCCATTTTATTAAAAAATAGATATTTATAAGATGAAATAGCTATTTTTGATTTTGAATGAGTATTACTAGCATTTAGAGAGGCTGGGACAAAAGTCCAACCCTAAATATAAAAAACGAGCAAAACTAGTTTTTTGACACTCAGAATTCTGTTTTGTTCGCTTTTTATATTTAATTTACCAATTTAAAGGATTGATGATAAAGAATTTCAAAAATAAAAATCTTTTTGTCCCAGTCTCCAGCAACTTTATTCAGGGTTTATTTTTCGTTACTCATCGTTGCTTTTTTTCGAAATACAGTCAGTATTCCTTCAAAAAATGCCTTGATTATCGTAAAATAAGTTCTCGATTAGAATTACTTCGCTTATGAATACAGGTTCTTAGTCTGTCAATTTTCCTTAAAAATTTCTTCACTATCTTCTCAGTCTAACAATCTTTGTTGAAAAAATGGTTCCCTATGCTTCCAAGTTTGCTTTTTATTCTATAAAAGGTTTATCCCTTGATTCAGCCAAAGAGTGAAACAAGGGATTATCTAATGGTTTGTGGTGAGGGTAAGGGTTACTTATCTAGGTATTCTTTTATTTCTTCAATGGGAATTTGATGAATGGCGGCTTTTCCGATTTCTGGTACAATGATTGTTTTGATTGATTTTCCGCGTGCTTTTTTATCATGTGTCAAAGCAGCATAGAGTTTATAAGTATTCCACGGCTCATAGGAAACCGGCAGTCCAAATTTCTGACACATGGAACGAATTTGCTGGGTGATACCTGCTGGCATGAGGCCTTTTTGTTCGGCAACATGTGCTAGCTGCACCATTCCAATAGCGACAGCTTCCCCATGCATGACTTCGCCATAGCCTGCAGTTGCTTCAATAGCATGACCAATGGTATGGCCAAAGTTCAAATAGAGTCGCACGCCATTGTCTAATTCATCTTCCACAACAATTTTCCGTTTTACATCACAAGAATGGTAAATCAGACTTTCTGCATGCTCTAGGATGCTCGCAACAGAACCGTCCATTTCATCTAATTCCTGCCACAATTCCACATCTGCAATTAGGCCGTATTTGATGACTTCTCCCATACCTTCGATTAGCTCACGATCACCTAACGTCTGTAGGGTATTAGGATCGATGAGCACGCCATCAGGTTGATAAAATGCTCCGACCATATTTTTGGCATGTGGAGTATTGACTCCTGTTTTCCCACCTATGGAAGAATCAACTTGTGCTGTTAGGCTAGTTGGAATTTGAAGGAAATGAATTCCTCGCATGTAAGTAGCTGCTACAAAACCGGCTAGGTCGCCAACTACGCCACCGCCTAGGGCAATAATGCCATCGCTACGGGTCATGCTATTGGTCACTAGAAATTCATAGGCTAACTGAACGGTTTCCAAGTTTTTACGGGCTTCACCCTCCAAAAATTCAAAAACAAGCACTTCAAATCCTGCCTCTTCCAAACTGGTCTTGACAGTATCAGCGTATAGGCCCCCCACATGGTTATCCGTTATAATTGTGATTTTTTGCGTTGGCCAGACTTGACTGACCCACTCCCCTGCTTTGGCAAGGCTGCCTCTTTCGATGAAGAGTGTATAAGGATGATGCGGAATATTGACGTTTAGTTGCATAACTTCACCAGCTTTCTATCCATGAAATGTTTCTTCTAAGGCTTTCCAAATTGTATCCGTTGGCATGGTTTCTCCTGTCCAAGCCTCAAAGGCTTCGGCTGCTTGAAACAATAACATTCCCAGACCGTTGATTGTTCGGATACCTTTACTACGGGCAAAGGCTAGGAGAGGTGTTTCAAAGGGTTGATAAATGATGTCAGCAACAATGATGGATGCTGGTAGGATACAATCTTGTGGAATAATTATTGTTGAGCCATCCATTCCCACATTGGTGGCATTGATTAATAGATTAGATTGGAGGATTTTTTCTTGTAACAGCTCTGTCTCTTCGATTGGCAAGACCGCAATTTGTACCCCAGTAAGAGCCATTAATTCTGCTGCCTTTTTTTGGGTTTGGTCTAAGGAAGATGAGCGTTTAAAAATATTGATTTGTTTAGCCCCGTTTAAGGCAGCTTGTGCGATAATAGCTAATCCAGCTCCACCTGCCCCTAGAATGGTTAGGGTCTTTTGCTCAACATGAAAAGCAGTCAGACTAGCCAAACTTCTGAAAAATCCGACACCGTCTGTATTATGTCCAATCAGTTTGCCATCGCGATGAATGACGGTATTGACTGCACCAATCAACCGAGCGGAATCAGTTAGTTTATCCATGTAGGGCAAAACTGCTTGTTTATAGGGCATAGAGACATTGATTCCAAACATGTTGTAGCGTTTAATGTTGTCGATTGTTACTGCCAAGTCACTTTCTGGAATGTCCCATGCGACATAAACCCCATTTACTCCAGTTTGTTGAAAAGCCTGATTGTGGATAAAGGGTGAGATAGAGTGGCGAATGGGAGTTGCGACAACAGCAGCCAAGCGCGTGTAACCATCAATAATCATAAAACACCTCTTTGAACAAGATTTGATGAACATGGGGAATCGTTAGAGAGCTTGGGATTCTGTCTGGTAGATTTCACGAATCAAGCTTTCTGTTTTTTTCCATCCCAAACAAGGGTCTGTAATGGATTTTCCATAAATATCAGGAGTATCTTGTCGTCCGTCTTCCAAGTATGACTCAATCATAAAACCGCGAACGTATTGACGAATGGATTGATTCCAAGCTCGGTTAATAAGGGTTTGGCGGACGATGCGAATTTGTTCCAAGTAGTTTTTCCCTGAATTATCATGATTGGTATCAATGACGATAAAGGGATTTTTTAAGCCAAATTGTTGGTATTGCTTAATGGTATGGAGGAGATTATCGTAGTAGTAGTTTGGTAGGTTAATCCCCAGTTCATTGTTGGCTCCACGTAAGATAATGTGTGCTAGAGGATTTCCGTCAGTATCAACTTCAGCATCACGATAGATAAAGTTTTGTTGGTTTTGAGCCGCATATACTGCATTGAACATGACAGTCAGATTGCCAGAAGTTGGATTTTTCATGCCAACGGGTGCATCAATTCCAGAAGCAACAAAGCGGTGTTCTTGGTCTTCTACTGAACGTGCGCCAATAGCGTGATAGGATACCAAATCATCTACAAGGGGATAGTTGGCTGAGTAGAGCATCTCATCTGCGGTTGTCAAGCCTGTTTCTGTGATGACCCGATAGTGGAGATTGCGGACTGCCGCAATACCGTTGATTAAGTCTGGTAATTTAGAAGTATCTGGTTGGTGTACCAACCCTTTATATCCTTCGCCATTGGTTCGTGGTTTTGCAGTATAGACCCGCATGACGATGAAGATTTTATCCTTGACTTCTTCTTGCAGTTGGGCAAGGCGATGAGCATAATCAAGGACAGCTTCTTCATTATCTGACGAGCAAGGCCCGATAATGAGAAGGAGACGGTCGTCTTGTCCTGTTATAATCTGGTGGAGTTCGTGATCACGTTCTATTTTTTTAGCTAAAAATTCTCCAGAAAGTTTCGACAAGGCTTTAACCGTTGCTAAATCAATTTTTTCACTTTTTTGATGAATTCCCATGTTATCTGTATAACAGCGCATGAATAGAGAATTTCTATACCGCTGTTCCTTTCTCTTTTCCTAATGTGTCGTAGATTTCTTTTACCAATTGTTCTGTTTTTCCCCAACCAAGACAAGGATCGGTAATGGATTTACCGAAGATTTCAGGCTTGTCTTGCCGTCCGTCTTCTAGGTAGGATTCAATCATGAATCCACGTACAGAACGATGAATCGCTTCATTCCAATCGCGGTTAATCAATGTTTGGCGGACGATGCGAATTTGTTCTAAATGTTTTTTACCAGAGTTATCATGGTTGGTATCAATGATGATAAAAGGATTTTCCAAGTTCATTCGGTGATAGCGGTCAATAGTGTCTAGTAGATTATCATAGTAGTAGTTGGGAATATTCTTGCCAGACTCGTTAACAGCTCCCCGTAGGATAGCGTGTGCCAAGGGATTTCCTGAAGTAGTGACCTCGGCACCATTGAATAGGAAATTTTGCTTTCCTTGGGCAGCATAGATTCCATTAAAGAGAACCGTGAGATTGCCAGAGGTAGGATTTTTCATACCTGTTGGAACATCAATACCAGAAGCAACGAAACGATGTTGCTGATCTTCTACAGAACGAGCCCCAATTGCAACATAGGAAACGAGATCATCAACTAGTGGTAAATTTTCAGGATAGAGCATCTCGTCTGCAGTTGTTAGTCCGGTCTCTGTGATGACTCGATAGTGGAGATTGCGCACAGCTCGAATCCCATTGATTAGATTTGGCTCACCTTTTGCATCTGGTTGGTGAACCAAACCCTTGTAACCTTCTCCATTGGTGCGAGGTTTAGCAGTATAGACCCGCATGACCATGAAAATCCGATCCTTCACTTGCTCTTGTAAGGTAGCTAGCCGGTGTGCATACTCTAAAACAGCCTCTTCGTTATCAGAGGAGCATGGACCAATCACAAGAAGGATACGGTCATCTTCTCCCTTGATAATTGCTTCTAATTCTTGGTCTCTTTTTTTCTTTTGGTTCAGAGCTGGGCCTGTTAATTTTGAAAAACTACGCATTTCCTCAATGCTAATTGTTTCGCTTGCTAAATTGAATACCATTATCATTCCTCTTCATCTCAAAATTATTCCTATTATAACATGTTTGCAATGATTTTTAAAGAAAGATTTCAGAAAATTCAGATGTTACTATCATCTAGCTGTAAAGAGAATGGATCGTGATAGTAACAAGCAAGGGCAGCTACTAGACGATAAAATCATGAAAATCTTCCTTAAATATGGTAGAATACTGACTGAACAGAGCATAATGGCCAAAAAGGAGGAAGAGGTATGGCACGGAAAGTTGGAATTATCGGGCTTGGACATGTTGGGGCTGCGGTCGCACATGGCTTGATTGCACAAGGAGCATTTGATGATTATGTGTTCATTGATCCAGATGAGGCAAAGGTGGCCGCAGAAGCCATGGATTTTTCAGATGCAGCTGCAAATCTTCCCTATCATGCCAATATTATCATCAATGACTATCAGGCTTTGGCAGATGCGGATGTTGTGATTTCAGCCTTGGGCAATATCACGTTGCAGGACAATCCACATGCAGATCGCTTTGCCGAGCTTCCTTTTACTGCAAAAGAAGTTCCGGCAGTAGCCCAGCAATTAAAAGCGGTTGGTTTCAAGGGAATCCTAGTCGTTATTTCCAATCCTGTCGATGTAGTAACTAGTCTCTATCAAGAATATACTGGCCTACCGAAAGACCGTGTAATTGGAACTGGAACCTTGTTAGATACAGCTAGAATGAAGCGGGCAGTTGGTCAACATTTTTCACTCGATCCAAGAAGTGTGCAGGGCTACAATTTAGGGGAACATGGTAATTCTCAATTCACGGCTTGGAGCCAGGTGAAGATAAAAGGACAGATTGTCTGTGATTTCCTCAGCGATACGGAGCGAGCGGAATTGGAAAAAACGGCCATTATGGGAGGGCATACCGTTTTTTATAGCAAGAAATTTACTTCTTATGGCATTGCAAGTAGCACGATTCGTCTTGTGTTGGCCATCGTATCAGACGCCCATGAAGAATTACCAGTCTCTCACTACTATGAGCCTTTAGAGACGTATCTGAGTTACCCAGCCATTGTTGGGCGTTCTGGCATTATTGAGCGAATTCAGTTGCAGCTGACAGCAGAAGAGGAAGAAAAGTTAGCAGCCTCTGCTCGTTTTATTCAGGAAAAAGTTTTAGATAGTCTAGGTAGACAGGACTAGTCATTGTCACTAAAGTGTAATATGAATGTGTTTTCATACAGGAAATCGGTCTTTGATTTTATGGTATAATGAAACAAATAAGAAAGGGATGAATCATGCAATTACAGACGAAGGTAACTCAATTAACTGGAAAACTGCGTGTACCTGGTGATAAGTCAATTAGTCATCGCTCGATCATGTTTGGAAGTTTGGCAGAGGGTGTGACCAAGGTTTACGGAATCTTGCGCGGAGAAGATGTTCTCTCAACCATGCAGGTCTTTCGTGATTTGGGAGTAAAGATTGAAGATACGGGAGACGTCGTTGAAATTCATGGTGTAGGATTTCACGGCTTAAAGGCTCCCCAAAAGCCTCTTGATATGGGAAATTCGGGCACGTCCATTCGCTTGATTTCAGGAGTTTTAGCAGGTCAGCCTTTTGAAGCAGAAATGTTTGGCGATGATAGCCTATCCAAACGTCCTATGGATCGAGTAAGCATCCCCCTTCGGCAAATGGGGGTCGATATGAGTGGCCAGACGGAGCGAGACCTACCACCACTTAGGATAAAAGGCAAGAAAGATCTTCGACCTATCCAGTATCAATTGCCAGTTGCCTCTGCTCAAGTAAAATCAGCTCTGCTGTTTGCGGCTTTACAGGCCGAAGGAGAGTCTGTTATTGTCGAAAAAGAACGGACGCGAAATCATACAGAAGATATGATTCGTCAGTTTGGTGGTAAGATTGAGGTATCGGGTAAGGAAATCCGTATCACAGGTGGTCAGACTTTTACAGCCCAAGAGATTCAGGTGCCAGGTGATATTTCAAGTGCAGCCTTTTGGCTGGTCGCTGGACTCATCGTCCCCAATGCAAAGATTATCTTAGAAAATGTTGGGATAGCAAAAACCAGAACAGGGATTTTGGATGTGATTGAGGCCATGGGGGGAAAGATCAGTCTTCGCCAAGTAGATGAGCGAGCTAAATCAGCTACCATTACAGTAGAAAGTTCAGACTTGCAGGCTACAGAGATTGCTGGGGAAATCATTCCACGCTTGATTGATGAATTGCCCATCATTGCTCTTTTAGCCACACAGGCAAATGGGACAACCATTATCCGTGATGCAGAAGAACTCAAGGTCAAGGAAACAGACCGCATTCAGGTAGTAGCGGATGCCTTAAATAGCATGGGAGCAGCGATTACACCGACAGATGACGGCATGATTATCAAAGGAAAAACACCGCTTCATGGAGCTACGATCAATACTTTTGGTGATCACCGTATTGGGATGATGACAGCTATTGCTAGCCTCTTGGTGCAAAATGGTGAGGTTCACTTGGAGCGAGCGGAAGCCATCAACACGAGCTACCCAAGTTTCTTTGATGATTTACAATTATTGATTGAGGAGAATTAGCATGGCCATTATTTTACTAGGATTTATGGGAGCAGGGAAAACAACGGTTTCCCAGCACATTCAGCGTCCTTTTTATGACATGGATACGATGATTGAAGAAAAGATTGGCATGTCCATTTCTGAATTTTTTGCAAGAAAAGGAGAAGCAGCTTTTCGGAAAATCGAATCGGAGACCTTAGAGGAACTCTTGCAAATCGAGGGTGATATTGTCATCTCAACTGGTGGCGGTGTGGTGATTTCTGAAAAAAATCGCGAATTACTCCGCCAAAATCGGAAATACAATGTCCTTTTAGCGGCCTCTTTTGAAATTTTATATGAGCGAATTAAGCAAGATAGCATTTTTCAACGTCCTCTCTTTTTAAATAACTCTAAAGAGGATTTTCATGGTATCTATGAGCGCCGCATGATGCTCTATGAAGGTCTGTCTGACTTGGTGATCAATACAGACAATCGGACACCAGAAGAAGTAGCAAGGATTATTCAATGTATGTAGCATTTTTGGGTCCAAGGGGCTCCTTTACGCACCAGGTCGCACAACAAGCTTTTCCCACGGCGGATTTAGTGTCGTATGATACTATTACAGAGGTGATGAAAGCTGTTGAGCAAGGGGAGGTGGACTATTCAGTCATTCCAGTTGAAAATTCAATTGAGGGGAGCGTTCATGAAACAATTGACTATCTCTTTCATCAGGCAGACTTACAGGCAGTGGCAGAGGTAGTTCAACCAATTTTTCAGCAGTTAATGGCAATTGAACCCTTGAAAGATATTCAGGTGATTTACTCGCACCCGCAAGCTCTTGCACAGGGGAAAAAATATATTGATGAATATTATCCGCAGGCACGGCTAGAAGCAACCGCTAGTACAGCCTATGCGGCGCGGTTTGTCGCAAATCAGAAAGACAAGCCTTTTGCTGCTATTGCACCCCATGCAGCAGCTCAGGAATATGGACTCCACATTATTGCCCAAGATATTCAAGAAATGAGTCAAAATTTTACGCGCTTTTGGGTCTTGGGAAATAAAGGAGTGACTTTGCCACTGGTGCAGACAACTAGAAAATGTTCGTTAGCTCTCACACTACCAGACAACCTTCCAGGCGCTCTCTATAAGGCTATGTCAGTCTTTGCTTGGCGAGGAATTGATTTGACGAAGATTGAAAGTCGGCCTCTTAAAACGGCTTTGGGAGAATACTTTTTTATCCTTGATGTGGCCCATACTCAGCCAGATTTACTAGGTTATGCTTTAAATGAATTGACAAGCCTAGGGATTACGTATAAGATTTTAGGAGATTATTTTATTTATCAGGCACAGTAAAAGGAAAATACTATGACAAAACAGGACAGTAACCTCACTCATCATGAGGAATTACGATTAGATTATTTACAAAAAAACATTCATTATTTGAATGAGAAAGAACGAAATGAATTGGCTTATTTGCAGTATAAATCGGAGACAGGCCGTCCTCTTTTGTCACGAAAAAAGTCATATACTCCTGAGTACGAAGAGGATGAATGGATAGAAGACTGGGAACCGTATCAAGAAGAGCAAGATAATCTTGAAGATGAATTTGCGGAAATAGAGGCCGACATTATTCCACCCTATCCACGTAGAAAACGGCATTCTTCAACGATTCGGTCAATTGACATTTCGAAGGTGAAGAAGGTTCGAAAGAAGAAAAAAGGGCGAGTAAAGCGTTTCTTCTTATTTCTGGCTGTTGTGGTTCTAGCGATATTTGGGGGCATGGGCTTTATGTTTGTAAAAGGCATGAGTTCGGTTGAGCAAAAAGTGACTTCTGAACAGTTTGCTGGGCAATCCTCAGCGAATGGTGTCAACATTCTTATTTTGGGGACTGATGGTCGCATTGGTGAATCTTCTGCTATAACACGAACGGATTCGATTATGGTACTGAATGTCAATAATCGAGATAAGAAAGTGAAGCTAGTTAGCTTTATGCGGGATACGCTGGTCGATATTGGTGGTAAAGATTATAAATTAAATGTTGCCTACACCTTTGGAGAACAAAATGGAAACCAAGGTGCAGAAAATGTTCGTGAGGTATTAAAAGTGAACTTTGATATTGATGTGCAATATTATGCCTTAGTTGACTTTTCAACTTTTGCAACAGTAATTGATACCCTATTTCCTAAAGGAGTAACCATTGATGCACAATTCGCAACTGTTGGAGGGCAGGCTGTTTCGTCAGTAGATGTGCCAGATGATTTGAGAATGGAAAATGGTGTGGTGCCCAATCAAACCATTTCAGTTGGCCTGCAGCAAATGGACGGTAGAACCTTATTGAATTATGCTCGTTTCCGTAAAGATGATGAGGGAGATTACGGTAGAACCAAGCGGCAACAGCAAGTTTTAGCAGCGATCATGACTCAGGTGAAAGATCCAACTAAGTTATTCACAGGAGCGGAGGCACTTGGAAAAGTCTATGCCTTGACCTCTACTAATATTCCTCAAACTTTTATTGTCACTAATGGACTTTTTGCAGCGCTTGATGCTCGAAATGGAATTGAGCAAACAACCATTCCTGCACTTGGCGACTGGATAGATGAGTATGATGCTTATGGCGGTTTGGGAGTCAAAATTGATTTTGGAAAATATCAGAATCGCTTAAGTGAACTGGGCTTACGATAATTCTCTATTTGCAAAAAATATGCTATACTAAAGGTTAGAACAATTGTTCGGACCTTTTTGATTTTCATCAGCAAGTATCAACATACTTGAAAAGATATACAATGAGAAAGTCGGATTGTAGAATAGAAAGAAGACAGATGATCAAGAAAAATGATGTGATAGAAGTAGATATTGTAGATTTAAGCCATGAGGGGCTAGGAGTTGCCAAAATAGACGGATTGGTCTTTTTGGTAGAGAATGCCTTACCTGATGAAAAAATTCTGATGCATGTGCTTAAAGTCAATAAAAAAATCGGCTATGGAAAAGTCGAAGAGCGATTGACGACTTCGGCAGACAGGAATGAGGCTATTGATGTGACCTATCTCAGATCTGGGATTGCAGATTTGGGGCATTTGACCTATGAAGCGCAGCTAAACTTTAAAACCAAGCAAGTAAAAGATAGTTTGTATAAAATTGCTGGTATAAAGGATATAGAAGTTCCTTTAACGCTTGGTATGGAAAAGCCCTTTGCCTACCGAAACAAGGCACAAGTCCCTGTCCGCCGTGTCAACGGGCAGGTAGAAACAGGATTTTTCCGTAAAAATTCCCATGATTTGATGCCGATTGAGGATTTTTATATCCAACACCCAGAGATTGACCAGGTGATTCTAGCTGTACGTGATTTGCTACGTAGATTTGATATCAAACCCTATGATGAAGACGAAAAAACAGGTCTGGTACGTAATATCATTGTCCGTCGCGGCCATTATTCTGGAGAAATCATGGTGATTTTTGTGACCACTCGGCCAAAGATTTTCCGTATAGAACAACTGATTGAGCTCTTGGTAGACCAATTCCCACAGATAACTTCTATCATGCAAAATATCAATGATCGGAATACCAATGTTATTTTTGGTCCTGAATTCCGCCTCTTGTATGGTAAGGATTGTATTACAGATCAGATGTTGGGGAATAGCTTTGAAATCTCAGCACCTTCCTTTTATCAAGTCAATACGGAGATGGCAGAGCAGCTTTACCGGACTGCTATTGACTTTGCAGATGTTACACCAGATGATACCGTAGTTGATGCTTACTCTGGAATTGGAACGATTGGCTTATCTTTTGCCAAGCATGTTAAGAAGGTCTACGGAGTAGAAGTTGTACCGCAAGCAGTAGAAAATAGTCAGCGCAATGCAGCCTTAAACGGTATCACTAATGCCCATTATGTCTGTGATACGGCTGAGCATGCCATGGAGAACTGGGTCAAAGAAGGCATCAAAGCAAATGTCATTGTCGTTGACCCACCGCGCAAAGGCTTGACAGAAAGCTTTATCAAGGCCAGTTGCCAGATGAATCCAGACAAGATTGTCTACGTGTCCTGTAATGTCGCAACCCTTGCGCGTGATATTAAACACTATGAAGAATTAGGCTACAAGCTCCGTAACATCCAGCCCGTAGACTTATTCCCGCAGACACATCACGTTGAGGCGGTAAGTTTGCTAGTTAAGGAGCAAAGCGACGACGAATAGCAGTTACTTCCGCCCATGCGATAGCTGTCCAAGAGCTAGGTGCCTAGCGATGTAGCGATTAGAGACAGCGAACCGCCGAGTGTGTTACTCTGCTCGTAAAAGCCTAGAAACCTTTGAACGAAAGGGATAGTAAAAAGCCTTGATTGCAAGGCTTTTTGTCGTATAGGGGTAAGTACTAGAGTAAGATTTGAAATTGAACGAGTAGGTTTGATAGCATGATGTTGATGTGATTTATTTCCATAAACTCTAGGGGGTATGGATTTGTTTCCATATACAATGGGTTTATGGGAATAAATGTACCCCTTAATTTATGAAACTCAAGCAATGTTTAGTTTAAGGAAGTAAGAGTTTAGATTTTGATTTTCAGTGAGTATAAGATAAGAACGGTGACGGCCTCCTCGTGCATCATGAGTAAGGGCAGAGAGACCTTCTTGTTCATATTTTTTCACCAAACGCCAGATGGTATCATGAGAGAATCCAATTAAGTCAGAAATGGCTTTATAGGTCAACTTTTGAGAGCGTAAATAGACCGATTGAATCCAGTTGTGATAGGGGGAGAGGTGTTGAACCTTGAGAGCTGATTTGAGTTCTGAGATGTTTTTATTCCACTATTATTTGATGATTATTCATTTTTTGAAATAATAATACTCATCAAAAAATGAAGGAGGTTAACTATGAGATACGGCTATATCCGTGTTTCTACAAAGGAGCAAAATATTGATCGCCAATTGGCAGCAATGTTTGAGGAGGGACTTTGTCAAAAACAATTGTACATTGACAAGATGTCAGGAAAAGATTTTAATCGAACAG